>JALZAA010000108.1 GCA_030948625.1 Actinomycetota bacterium | reverse complement strand
GCCTCATGATCATGGTTTGCGGCGGCATCGTCCTGGCGTCCGGCATGGAGTCCCTTCTGGCCGAAGAGCCTACGGACCCAGCCATTCCTGCCAAGCCGATCGACGCCCGTCAACGCGACATCGCCGCCTGAGCGACTTCGACTCGAGAGGGAGCACGACGATGGACAAAGAGAAGCTGGTCGACCTGATGAATGGCGACCGAGCGGATCGACTTCCTCGGCGGCGTGCCGTCGACGAGAGTGCCTGAGGTGCCGAGCGAGACCGACGCGAAGCGGGCGTTCGCGCTCGATCTCGAGCTCGAGGAGCGCCAACTCGCCGCCTATCGGGAACGCTTCGAGCAGGCACAAGACATGGGGCTCCCCGATGTCGCCGAGGCGCTCCGACCAGTGCTCGAACAGACCCAGGATCACGTGCGCGATCTGCGCAGTGCGCTAGGCGAGTGAGGAGAGATTGAGAATGGAAACCCAAGAGCAGCGCCAAGGAGATGGCTTTGACGGGCTCGCCCGCGGTGTTGGCGAGGTGCTCGACAAGGCCGAGAAGGTGATCGAGGACGCGACGAAGCGGGTCAAGGCCACCGTCTCGAAGCGCAAGAAGTCACCTGCCGCGAAGAAGCGCAAGGGAGCGTCGACCAAGAGCTCCGTGACGAAGAAGGCCCGGCGGGTGAAGAAACGCGCCACCAAGGTCGCGAAGAAGGCTCGGAAGAAGACTCAGCGCGCAGCGAAGAAGGCGACGCGCCGGGTCAAGAAGCGCACGACCGCCGCCAAGAAGTCGACGAAGAAGACCGCCGGCAGAGCGAAGAAGCGCGCTACGAAGTCAAGGAAGCGTGCCGGTAAGTCGGCGAAGCGCGCCGGAAAGTCGGCGAAGCGCGCCAGTAAGTCAGGGAAGCGCGCCGGAAAGTCGGCGAAGCGTCAATCGCGCACCACGCGGTAGCGCGATGGGTCACGCCGTCTGACGGGTAGGGCCCTGGTCTGTTCGAGTGCGATCGGCTCCGAGCCGAGGTGATCGAAGAGCCGCACGCCTCCGCCCAGGAGCATCGGCCGAAGCTCACCGGTCGGCCCCAGGCGTGATCGGGCCCAGCGCTGGGGATGATGCGCGGGTCGCACCCAACCCCGCAGCACCCGATTGGAGGTGCCATGGCAAACGAACTGCAAGGCCAGAAGATCGCGTTCGTCGTCTCGAACGAGGGGATCGAGCAGGCCGAGCTCACCGACCCGTGGCAAGCCGTCGTCGACGCCGGAGCCGAGGCGCACCTGATCGCGCCCAAGTCGGGACAGGCGCAGGCGTTCAATCACCTCGACAAGGCAGACGTGTTCCCGGTCGACCGTACGACGCGCGAAGTAAGCATGGACGAGTACGACGGCTTGATGCTGCCCGGCGGCGTCGCGAATGCCGACCTCCTCCGGATGGACGAGCCGGCAGTGGCGCTCACGCGCGCCTTCTTCGACGCCGGGAAGCCGGCGGCCGTCATCTGCCATGCACCATGGATGCTC
This sequence comes from Actinomycetota bacterium, assembly GCA_030948625.1. GTDB lineage: Bacteria > Actinomycetota > Acidimicrobiia > IMCC26256 > JACDBD01 > JALZAA01. The sequence continues at coordinate 2,741 of JALZAA010000108.1, read as the reverse complement.
GTCGAAGCGGACGTGGTACGCGGTCGCACCATCACGTCGTGGCCGAGCCTCAAGACCGACATCCGGAACGCGGGCGGTTCGTGGGTGAACGAGGAAGTGCGCGTCGACGGCCTTCTTGTCACCAGCAGGAAGCCGGCCGATCTCCCCGCCTTCTGCACCAGAATGGTTGAGATCTTCGGCGCTCGCGTCACTGCGTCGTAGTCGGGCGGCGAAAGCGGGTAGAACTAGCCCGCGACGTCGAAGGGGAGCGAACCGTGAACGCGTTGGAGCGGGGGCTGCGGAGGCTCGATACCTTCCAGCAGCGCCACCGTCCCACCGCGTTCGCGTTCGCTGTCATCAAGAAGTTCGGCGACGACCGCGGCGGTTCCCTCGCTGCGCTCCTCACGTATTACGGCTTCCTGTCGTTGTTTCCGCTCCTGCTGTTGCTCGTGACGGGGCTCGGCTTCGTCCTGGGGCACAACCCCGATCTCCAGCGCCGCATCGTCGACTCGGCCCTGTCGGAGTTCCCGATCATCGGCACCGAGCTGCGCAACAGCGTCAACGCCCTCCACGGCAGTGGGCTGGCGCTGTTCATCGGTGTCATCGGCTTGCTGTGGGGATCGCTCGGCGTGAGCCAGGCAGCACAGCACGCGATGGCGGAGGTGTGGAACATCCCTGGACGGGAGCGCCCCGGGTTCTTTCCCCGGCTTGGCCGCAGCTTCTCGATCATTGCCCTCTTGGCGAGCGGTCTCGTCGCGACGACCGCGTTGAGCGGGGTTGGCACGGCGACGGGGCCGGCCATGTTCTGGCGCGTCCTCACCATCGCGGCGTCGGTGGGCATCAACGCCGTTGTCTTCTTCGTCGGCTACCGGCTGTTGACGCCGAAGGTGATCGAAACCCGGAGTCTCGTACCCGGCGCGTTGCTCGCGGCAGCCGGGTGGAGCCTCATCCAGACTCTCGGCGGCTACCTGGTCGCGCATCAACTCCGGCAGACGAGCGAGGTCTACGGCTTCTTCGCCATCGTCCTCGGTCTGGTGGCGTTTCTCTCGCTCGGCGCCAACCTGACGATCTACGCCGCGGAGGTCAACGTCGTTCGCGCGCGTCGGCTGTGGCCGCGCAGCATCGTGCAGCCGCCGCTCACGGATCCGGACCGAGCCGCGCTCAGAGAAATGGCGCAACGCGAAGAGCGCCGCCCTGAAGAGCGCATCGATGTGCGATTCGTGGACCAACAGCAGCGCCGCTCACCTGAGCCGCGCTGACCGCTGAATCAGTCGGGGAGCCGGCCTTCGCCCTTCTGGTGCGCGCCCCGCTCCTGCATCTCCTTCTCGTGCTCGGCAACCGAGGGATCCAAGCTCTGCTCGTCCGCGGCTTCCTCTTCTTCGGGGGTCGGCGGGCGGTCCGGCTTGTGCTCGTGACGGGCCTCCGTTTCCTCTTCTTCGACGGTCTCGTCAGTGGGCCGGGTGTGGTCGCGCTCGGTCATCACTCCTCCTCGGTGTGCGTTGAGACGCCTCTCATCGATACCCGCAGCGCTGATGGGCGGAACCCATGTGGCGGGAGGTCTACCCGCGCTTTCGATCGTGCAACAGCGCCCGCGCCGCCATTCGTCCCGGCGTGCCTACGACGCCGCCCGAGGGGTTCGTGCCTGCTCCCGACACGTAGAGCCCTTCGATGGGAGTGCGGTGGCGGCCGAGCCGCCATGTCGGGCGGAACGGTCCGAGCTGATCCGGCGTGATGTCGAGGTGCATGGGATGCGCGCCCGGCCACCGCTCGTGCTCCTGCATCAGGTCCGGTGTCCACGCGTGCGTTCCGAGGACGGAGCGCTTGAACCCCGGGGCCCGGGACTCGACGACGGACAGGCACGCTTGGACGAACTCCTCGCGCCGCGCCTCCCATCCGCCTCGGATCTCCGCCGGCGCCGCCGGGCTGGCGAGGTAGACGGCGTGCCGGCCGGCGGGCGCGAGCGTGTCGTCGAGCGCGGAGTTCGTGAACGAGTACAGCGGTGGTGGATCGGGCAGTAGTCCGACCTCGGCCTCGTCCCACGCGTTGGTGAGGTCGCCGAGATGGTCGACGTAGCTCTGCAGGCCGTTCCAGTCACCGTGCCGCGCCGACGGGTACTCCGGGAGCCGATCGGTGGCGACGTGCACGAGCGCCTGCACGACGTTCCCGCGCCTGGTGGCGGCGAGGTCGGCACCGTCCTGGCCGCCGAGCGGCGGGTCGAGGATCTCGAGCAGAGCGAGCTTGGGTTCGATCGCAGTGATCACCGTCGAGGTCTCGATCCGCTCGCCACCTTCGGTCACGACTGCGCGCACATGGCCGCCCGGGGCTTCGATGCGGGCGACCGGCATCGAACAACGCACCTCACCGCCGGATGACCTGAGCCGGCGCACGAGCGCGTCGATCAGCGACTGAGCCCCACCGCGGGCGTGCCACTGCCCGAAGATGTGGTACGCCGCCTGCCAGAACGCGAACAGTGATCCGCCGGGTGCCGACGGCCCGACGCCGGCATGCGCGGCGAAGGCAGCGACCGGGCCGCGGGTGAGGTCGCTCGTGAGCCAGCGCTTCAGCAACGAGTCATACGGGCCCAGCACGTCGCGCATGGTCGCCAGCGGCTGCGAGCGGAGAGCGCGCGCGATGTTGGCGATCCGGGTCGGCACGTCGCGAATCGTGACTTCTCCTCGCACTGCAGGAAGCACGGTGCGGACGATCGGCACGGCCTTGTCGATGAAGCGGCGGTACGCGCGAGCCTCATCCGGGTTCAGCTC
>JALZAA010000080.1 GCA_030948625.1 Actinomycetota bacterium | reverse complement strand
GATCCCGACGACCCGCTGGCGGCGTGGGCGGTGTCGCAGGTTGGTGCCGACCACGTCGTGTGGGCGAGCGACTTCCCGCATCCCGACGCGTTGTATCCCGACGCGGTCAGCGCCTTCCTGAAGGAGTCGGACGAGCACGGCCTCGGCGGCCCCGACCTCGACGCCGTCCTCTGGGACACGCCGCTGCGCTTCTACCGGCTGGAGGGCCGCTTCAGCTAGTTGTTTCTCAGGCGGCGCGGCAGAACGTCGAGGTCCCGAAGCGCGCCGCCACCATGTCCTTCAGGCGGCGCGGGAACCGCTCGTGGGCGGCGAGGTGCGCATCGGTCAGCCCGACCTGGGCCACGACGTCTCCGTTGAATGCGCGGGCGCAGCGTTCGGGCTCGAGGTTGGCGAGGGAGAGGATCGCGCCCGCGCACCCGAGCGGGCCCGCGTACGACAGCAGCGCCGACGACCCCGTGTACACGGGGCCCTCGTACTCGTGCAGCTCGTGCAGCAGGCGCTCGGCGTCGCCCGACGAGTCCTTGACGCCGGCAACGGGCAGGTCCCCGAGCTGGCGGACCGCGATCCCGGGCGGCGACACCTTGGGGTAGTGGTACGCGAGCACCGGTGTCCCGGTAGCCGCCTTGCCAACCGCCTCGTAATACGACCGGACATCTACCGCACCCGGCGGTGACAGCGTGAGGACGGCGTCGGCACCGTGCTCGACCGCGTCGCGCGTGAGAGCGACCGCCTGGCGAGCCGACGGCGCGCCCGTCCCGGCGATGATCGGCACCGATGAGCGCAGCTCGTCGCGCACGGCGTCGAGCAACGCGACCCGCTCACCGGGATCGAGGGTGGCGGCTTCGCCGGTGGTCCCCGCCACGACGACGGCGCGCGTTCCGAGCCCGACGAGTTGCGCAGCGAGCGCGGCTGTGGCCGGCGCGTCGAGCTCGCCGCGGTCGTCGAACAACGTCAGCAGCGCGACGCCGACGCCGGTGAACACGGGCTCCATGGTTTCAACCTACCGGCCGACGCCGTCCCCCAACACGCGGCCGAAATGGTGCCCCGTGATCGACAAGCCCCAGCCGAGATAGAGACGATGGGCGTCATGGCGATGGGATCCCGAGTCGAGCTGGAACGAATTGCACCCGTTTCTCTCGGCTTCTGTTCGCAGCCAGTCGAGCAGAGCCCTTGCGTGGCCGGCGCGTCGGGCGCCCTCGCGCGTCACGAGGTCGTCGACATAGAGGTAGTGACCCCACGCCAGCATGTCGGCGATCCGGAACCCGGCCACCGCCGCGGCATCACGCCCTCCGGGGTCGAAGGACGCGACGAGGCGGTAGCCGCCGGGCCGCAAGACATCGTTGACGCGCGCCACGAACTCCGCCTCCGAGTGGATGTGCGGACGGAGCTCGTGCATCGCGGCGTAAGCCAGCGAGGTCTCGTCGGCCGGCAGCTCTCGGATCTCCACGAGGCCAGCATGGGCGAGCTTCCCCGGTGAGAGCGAGCGGGTTTCGGCCCGGGCGGTAGGTTGACTGCATGGACCTCACGCCGCTGATCCAGCCGGCGGAGACGAAGATCCTGCTCGTCGTCATGGACGGGCTCGGCGGGTATGCCGACGGCGAGCGCGGGACGGAGCTCGAAGAGGCCGACACGCCGAACCTCGACCGGCTCGCCGCCGACGGTGTGACCGGGCTCGTCGAGCCCGTCGGGCCGGGCATCACGCCCGGGTCGGGCCCCGGCCATCTCGGCCTCTTCGGCTACGACCCCGAGCAGTTCGAGCTCGGGCGGGGCGCACTCAGCGCTGCCGGCCTCGACTTCGAGCTGCGCCCGGGTGATGTCGCGGCCCGCGGCAATCTCTGCACGCTTGCGGCCGACGGCACGATCGCCGATCGCCGCGCCGGGCGCATCCCCGACGACGACGCGGCCGCGGTGGTCGCCAAGCTCCAGGACCAGGTGCGCCTCGACGGGGCGGAGGTGTTCTTCCGCCACGAACGCGAGCACCGCGTCCTCGTCGTGCTCCGCGGCCCGAGCCTCGACCCGGCGTTGACCGACACCGATCCGCAGCACGAAGGTGTCGCCCCGCTCGACCCGCAGGCCGTCGAGCCCGACGCCAAGCACACCGCCGAGCTCGTCTCCGAGCTGGCGTCACAGGCGCGAAACGTGCTCGCCGGCGAACCGAAAGCGAACGGGATCCTGCTGCGGGGCTTCGACACACACCGCGAGCTGCCCGGCTTCGCCGAGCGGTACGGGCTGCGCGCAGCGTCGGTGGCGATCTATCCGATGTACAGGGGCATCGCACGGCTCCTCGGGATGGATGTGCTCGGCGAGCCGGGCTCGCTCGATGACGAGCTGCAGATCCTGGGCGACGCGTGGAACAACTACGACTACTTCTTCTTGCACCACAAGGGCACGGACTCCGCCGGCGAGGACGGCGACGCCGCCCGCAAGGTACGCGCCATCGAGCAGCTCGATGCCGTCGTCCCCGCGCTGCGCCGGCTGCAACCGGACGTGATCGCGGTGTCCGGTGACCATTCGACGCCGAGCCAGATGGCCGCGCACTCATGGCATCCGGTGCCGGCGCTGCTGTGGAGCGACCGTTGCGGGCGCGACGAGGTCGAGCGCTTCGGCGAGCGGTGGTGCCTGCGCGGCGGCCTCGGTCTCCGTCCCACGAAGGACCTGATGGCGTTGATGCTCGCCAACGCCGGCCGCTTGCAGAAGTACGGCGCATAACGCACGCTGGGCCCGTGGCCGGGTCCGATCAGTTCGATCTCCACATGACCGACGCCGACGCGCTCATGTGGAACGTCGAGAAAGATCCGACGCTTCGCTCGACCATCGTCACGGTGCTCACGCTCGACCGCAGCCCGGACTGGGACACGCTCGTGGAGCGCATCGAGCGCGGCACCCGCCTCATCCCCCGCCTGCGCCAGCGCGTCGTCACCCCGCTCTTTCGCGTCGGGCCCCCGTACTGGTCCGGCGACCCGAACTTCGACCTCTCGTACCACCTCCGGCGCATCCGGGCGCCGGAACCGGCCACGTTCGAGTGCGTGCTCGACGTGGCGCGCAACGCGGCGATGGCCGGCTTCGACCGCGCCCGCCCGCTGTGGGAGTACACGGTGGTCGACGGCCTGACCGGTGGCAGATCGGCGATGGTGATCAAGGTCCACCACTCGATGACGGACGGCGTCGGCGGCATGAAGCTGCTGATGATGCTGTTCGACCTCGAGCGCGACCCGGGCGCGCCCGGTCCTGACGAGGAGCTCTCCGACCTCCCCGTGTTCGCTCCGCTCGGCCTCGTCGGACGCTCGCTCGACGACCGACGCCGCTGGGCCTTCGGCATCGTGCGACGCGGGCTGGCGAACGCGTTCGCCGCTGCACGGGCGACCGCACGCGATGCGCAGGGAGCGGTCCAAGAGGCAGGGCGCGTGGCACGCTCGCTCGCGTCGTTTCTCGCCCCCGCCACCGTGCCGCGCTCCCCCATCATCGGCGCCCGCAGCCTCGCCCGCCGGCTGGGGACGCTCGACGTGCCGCTCGACGACCTGAAGCGTGCAGCCAAGGCCGTCGACGGGTCCGTCAACGACGCCTTCCTCGCCGCCGTCGTCGGTGGGCTCGAGCGCTACCACGATCTGCACGGTTACGCGCCCGACGACCTGCGCATGGTGATGCCCATCAATCTCCGCGGTGAGGGCGCACCGCTCGGCGGCAACCACTTCACGCCGGCGCGGTTTCTCGTACCCCTGCAGATCGCCGACCCGGCGGAGCGTATGCACGCGCTCGGACAGCTCGCACGGAGCGTGCGCGACGAGCCCGCGGTCGCGCTGACGGACACCCTGGCGATGGTGCTCAACCAGCTGCCCACGCCTGTGACCACTGCCTTCTTCGGGTCGATGCTGAAGGGATCCGACTTCGTCACCAGCAACGTCCCCGGGTCGCCGTTCCCGCTGTACGTCGCGGGCGCCGAGCTCCAGAGCATGTACCCGTTCGCACCGCTCTCGGGCACAGCCGCCAACATCGCGCTGCTGTCGCACTGCGGCACCTGCTGCATCGGCATCAACACCGACGCCGTCGCCATCCCCGACACCACCGACTTCGTGAAGTCCATCGAAGCCGGATTCGCCGAGGTGCTCGCGCTCGCCTGATCCCTCGTTTCGCGCCTTGTGAGGGCCCGCGAGCCCGCCGCACGCGAAACCGTTCGTATCCTGGCCCGATGGACGGCATTCCCGTCGGCCGACGGGTGTTCCTCGGGCTACTCGGCGCCGGTACGGCGGGGATCCTCTTCGGCGCGCAGGCGCAGGAGTGGCTCGAGCGGCACGTCGGCCCGTACCTGGCCAAGGACGGCAGCGGGCTCTCGGGCTTCCTCCCCATCGGGCGGTTTCGCATCTACTCCGTCACGGGGTCGATGCCGCACCGCGACCATGGCGAGTACCGCCTGCGCGTCGGCGGGCTCGTCGACCAGCCGCTCACGCTCACGTACCGCGACCTCCGGGCCATGCCGCCGACCGGGATCACGCGCGACTTCCAATGCGTCACCGGCTGGCGCGTCTACTCGGTGAAATGGAAGGGCGTCCGCCTCGCCGACGTGCTCGACCGCGCCGGAGTGCAGCCGAGCGCCAAGGCGCTGCGGTTCAAGTCGTTCGACGGCACCTACAGCGAGAGCCTCACGCTGAAGCAAGCGCGCCGCGACGACGTTCTCGTGGCGTACGCGCTCGAGGGCGAGGACCTTTCAGACGCGCACGGCGGGCCGGTGCGGCTGTACGTGGCCCCGATGTACGGCTACAAGTCGATCAAGTGGCTCGACCAGATCGAGGTCACCGACAAAGTCGTTCCGGGCTACTGGCAAGCGCGCGGGTACGACGTCGACGCCTGGGTGGGTCGTTCCAACAACCGCGACGACAACGCGCCGTGACGCTGCACGTCGACCGGGAGGTCCCCGCTGCGATCCCGCGGTTCGACCGGGTGGAGCGGGCGGCGCACTGGACCACCGCCGTCCTGTTCGGCGTCCTCATGCTCACGGGCGCGGTCCTGTACGCGGGGCCGTTCTCGACGCTGTTCGGGCGGCGCGAGCTGTTCCGGCAGGTCCACACGTATGCCGGACTGGCGCTGCCACTGCCCCTGCTGGTCGGCCTGGTCGGCCGCTGGGGCGCGCAGCTCCGGCGAGACCTCGGCCGCCTCAACCGTTGGAGCCGCGACGATGCGCGTTGGTTCCGGCGGCGCAACCGGGCCCGCCCCGGCCGGATCGATCTCGGCAAGTTCAACCCGGGCCAGAAGCTCAACGCCACGTTCCTCGGCGCAGCCATGGTCGTGATGCTCGCAACCGGATCGATCATGCGCTGGTTCGGCCCATTCCCCGACGACTGGCGCACGGGGGCGACGTTCGTGCACGACTGGTTCGCACTCGGCGTGTGGATCGCCGTGCTCGGACACATCTACTTCGCCGTACGTGATCCCATCGCGCTGCGAGGCATGACAGGTGGCGACGTCACCCCGTACTGGGCCCGCACCGAACGCCCGGCCTGGTATCGCGAGGTCATCGAGAAGACGTCGCAGTCAGACGCCGCCCAATGATCGGGGCCATGTTGGAACGCGCGCGCGACCTCGGTGCGCGCGAGAGCGGCCTCGCCGTCGCAGTGACGACCCGAGCAGATGGATCTCCGCAGGCGTCCATAGTGAACGCGGGAGTGCTGAAACACCCCGTCACCGATGACCTGGTCGTGGGATTCGTGGCACGAGGAGGAGCACGGAAGCTCGCAAGCATGCGCGCCCGGCCGCGTGTGACCGTCGTCTTCCGATCAGGCTGGGACTGGGTGGCCGTCGAGGGCGACGCGGAGCTCGCCGGTCCCGATGACCAGCTCGAAGACTGGGAGTCGCCCGACGTCAGTCGATTGCTGCGGGAGGTCTACGCCGCTGCGGTCGGAGGTTCCCAGGAGGAGTGGACCGAGCTGGACGATGTGATGGCGGCCGAGGGCCACACCGCGGTCCTCATCCGACCGACTCGCGCGTACTCGAACCCCGACCAGCGAACCGGCGCCTGATCGCTCGAGCGCATCGACGGCGCGTCAGCGCTTCTGCAGGTCGAATCGCGCGGTGAAGGCGCCGACCCCGGAGTTCAGGACGCCGAGCAACGGGAGCTCCTGGGTCGCTCTTCGCAGCTCATCCCAGCGCATCATCCGGTGCGTCGAGCGCTCGGCCCGGTGGAGCCAGTGCATGGATCGGCTGTCCAACAGGTCGAAGCCGAGCAACCGTCCCCCCGGTCGCAAGACGCGTACCGCTTCGGCCAGCGCCTTCTCCCAGTCGATGACGTGATGCAACATGATGAAGGACACCACCACGTCGAACGACTCATCGGGAAACGGCAGCTGTCTGCTGTCCGCCTGCCGTACGTCGACACGATCACCGAAGGTGTGTAAGCGGTCGCGAGCGACGTCGACCATCGCATCGTCGTAGTCCGTCGCCGTCAGCCGGACCTCGGGGAAACGCCGTAGCAGCTCGTCTGCCATCGCGCCGCTGCCGCTTCCGATCTCGAGGACGTCGCCCGACAGGTGCTCACCCTGGAGCGCCCACGGCACGACCACGTGTCGGGCGAACCAGCGCCACGGAGCGCTGCGGCAGAAGCCCTGCTCCAGCGCCGTCATCTCAGGCATGGCTGGCAACCTTCTCGGACGACCGCGCATGCTTCGCCAAGGTCTCCTCGATGTGCTCGGGTCGCAGATCGAGACGGCGCAGCAGCTGCGCATTGAGCGCCACGACGATCGTCGACACGCTCATCACGACTGCGCCGACGGCCGGCGCCAGCGTGATGCCGGCCCACGCGAACACTCCGGCGGCGAGCGGAATGGCGAAGATGTTGTAACCCGCGGCCCAGATCAGGTTCTGGATCATCTTGACGTAGGCCGCCCGTGACAGCTCGATGACACCGATCACGCCCCGCGGATCCGACGAAGCCAGGATCACGCCGGCAGACTCGATGGCGACATCCGTGCCGGCCCCGATGGCGATGCCCACGTCGGCGCGGGCGAGGGCGGGGGCGTCATTGACTCCATCTCCCACCATCGCGACGCGCAGGCCGCGCTCTTGCAGCTCTGCGACCGTCTTGTCCTTGTCTTCGGGAAGCACCTCGGCGAAGACCTCGTCGATGCCGAGCTGGCTCGCCACGGCGTCGGCAACCTGCTTGGCGTCCCCCGTGATCATCACGACCTTGACACCGAGTGCGTGCAGCTCATCGACGGCCTGCCTGGATTCCGGACGAATCTCGTCCTCGAGCGCGAGCCCGCCGTACACCTCCCCGTCCCGCAGCACGTACAGGACTGCGGCGCCCCGCTGCTTCCATTCCTCGATGTGTCGCGAGAGCTCGTCCGGCACGGTGACGTTGCGCTCCCGCAAGAGGGCGGGCCCTCCCACGCCGACGCGCGTGCCGTCGACGGTCGCCTCGACGCCACGACCGGTGATCGATCGGAAGTCCCGCGCCGCCGGCACCTGACGGCCGGTGCGCTGAGCAGCAGTGACAATGGCCTTGGCCAATGGGTGCTCGCTGTCCGACTCGACCGCGGCAGCGATCGTCAGCAGATCGTCCGGCGTCGCGACGCCATCGTGGGACCCCGCGACGGCAACGTCGGTGACGATGTGCGCACCCTTGGTGAGCGTCCCGGTCTTGTCGAAGAGCACCGCGTCGATCTCGCGCATGCGCTCCAGCGCCAGCCGGTCCTTCACGAGGATTCCTGCTTTGGCCGCGACAGCGGTGGACAACGCGATGACGAGTGGGATCGCCAACCCGAGCGCGTGCGGGCACGCGATCACGAGCACCGTGACCGTGCGCTCGATCGCCGCGTTGGTGTCGCCAAGGAGCATCCAGATCGCAAACGTGAGGACACCGGAGGCGAAGGCGACGTAAAACAAGAATGCGGCGGCCCGGTCGGCCAGGGCCTGGGCGCGTGAGCGCGATTCCTGCGCTTGCTGCACCAAACGCTGGATCCCTGCGAGTGCGGTGTCCTCTCCGACGGCTTCGACGCGGACTCGCACGGCGGAATCGGTCGCGATGGTTCCCGCCACGACCCGATCGCCGACCGACTTGGGCACCGGCCGCGACTCACCCGTGATCATCGATTCGTCGAACTCCGCGTCGCCGTCGACGATCTCGCCGTCGGCAGGTACCCGACCACCCGGTCGGACGAGCGCGACGTCGCCGACGCGCAGCTGGTTGAGCGGGACGGTTTCGATTCCGCCGTCGGCTTTGACGCGCTCGGCCTCGTCCGGGAGCAGCTCCGCCAGCGCGGCGAGCGCGCCCTGGGCCTGACCGATCGCCTTCATCTCCAGCCAATGGCCGAGGAGCATGATGACGATCAGGAGCGCCAGCTCCCACCAGAAGTCGAGGTCGAGATTCCCGATGCCGAGGCTGGTCGCCAGGCTGGCCACGAACGCGACCGTGATCGCGAAGCCGATCAGCAGCATCATGCCGGGCTGGCGTGTGCGCACCTCGTCGTACGCGCCGGTCAAGAACGGGCGCCCGCCATAGAAGAAGATGACGACGCCGAACACTGGTGAGATCCACGCGGTGCCGCTCGGAAGCCCGTAGCCGAGCAGGTCGGAGAACATCTGACTGAAGACGACGACCGGGATCGCCAGGATCAGGTTCCGCCAAAACAGGCGGCGGAACTGCTCGGCGTGATCGCCGTGGCCGCCGTGATCGCTATGATCGCGGTGGCCGCCGCCATGCGCGGCGTGGTCATCGTGGTGCTGGGCGTGCTGCGTTTCTTCGGCCTCGGGGGCGTGATCGTGGTCGGTGTGACTCATCGTGGTCGCCTTCCGGGACGGGACGAGCGGCGCCGCGGGCGATCGCCGGCGGCGAGCTCGCTCAGGCGCATCAGCTCGCGCAGGCAGTGCTCGAGCAACGGCTCGGGAAACGTGTCGGCCAGGCGGTAGTACACGACCCGGCCCTCCTTGCGGGTTTGGACCAGGCCGGCCATGCGCAGCATGCGCAACCCGTAGCTGGCCGCGTCCTCGGTGATGCCGAGCGCCAGCGCCAGATCTCCGACGCAGAGCTCGTCGACGAGGTCGAGCGCATACAGCAGCCGTACCCGCACGGGGTCGCCGAGGAGCGCGAGCAGGTCGGACAGGCGCCCGGCGTCGTCGGCGCCGATGACGCCATTGCGGGCTCGCCGCACGCGAGCTGAGTCGACCGGGTGTTCGTGGTCAGTCGTCGTGGACATATCCGTACGATAGCACGGATATGCGGATAAGCCAAGCGCGACATGCGCCGTATGGCACGGAGCACGGATCCGGCCGGCCACTACCCTGAAATTCGTGAGCGACGTCCAACTCCCGCCCGAATTGCTGCCGTCCGATGGCCGCTTCGGGTCGGGGCCGTCGAAGGTCCGCAACGACGCCGTCGCTGCTCTCGCGGCAGCCGCCCCGACGTACCTCGGCACGAGCCACCGGCGTGGAGGCGTGAAGTCGGTCGTGCGGCGCATCCGCACCGGCATCGCAGAGCTGTTCGGCCTCCCCGACGCGTACGAAGTCGTCCTCGGCGTGGGCGGCACGACGGTGTTCTGGGACGCGGCCGTGTTCGGGCTCATCGAGCGGCGCAGCGAGCATCTGAGCTTCGGCGAGTTCTCGGCCAAGTTCGCCGCCGTCGCCTCGGGCGCACCCCACCTCGAGCCGCCCTTGGTGATCGAGTCGCCGCCGGGAACGCACCCGGATCTGCGCGCCGATCCCGACGTCGACGCGTACGCCTTCCCGCACAACGAGACATCCACGGGCGTGATGATGGACGTGCAGCGCCCCGACGGCGTCGATGCCGCGCAGGGGCTCGTGCTCGTCGACGCCACGTCGGGCGCCGGCGGTCTGCGGGTCGACCCGGCCCAGTTCGACGTCTACTACTTCGCACCGCAAAAGAGCTTCGGCAGCGAGGGCGGCCTCTGGCTCGCGTGCTGCTCACCGGCGGCGATCGAGCGCATCGAGCGCATCGGCGCGTCCGGACGGTGGACCCCGCCGTCGCTCAGCTTGCCGATCGCGCTCGAGAACTCACGGCTCGACCAGACGTACAACACGCCCGCGCTGGCAACGTTGTTCCTCGTCGCCGACCAGCTCGACTGGATGCTCGACCACGGCGGCCTCGAATGGTGCGCGTCGCGTTGCGACCGCTCCGCCGAGATCGTGTACGGCTGGGCCGAGGCCCACGAGCACGCGACGCCGTTCGT
>JALZAA010000016.1 GCA_030948625.1 Actinomycetota bacterium | reverse complement strand
GTGATGGGTACGCCGCGGAGGTGACACCCCCGGAAGTTCAGACGGCCTGGGAGACAAGGACAGCGGCCAGCCGGCCGAGGTCAACGTAGCACTCACGGCTGACCAAGCCCTCGTGATCTTCGAATGGATCCATCGACTTGAAGACCACGACGGTCTGCGCGAGACCGCGGAACACGGGGGCGAGATCGTGGCGCTCTGGGCCCTCTCGGGAGCCTTAGAGAGCACGCTCGTCGAGCCCTTTCGGCCTGACTACCAGGAATTGCTCGAGGCCGCGCGCAACCCGCTCCTTGCCGGCCACGACCCCGACCCGCTCCTCGGATAGGCACCGACACTTCCCCCTGTCACAGCATCGTGAGGTGCCGCCGTTGCGCTCACGCGACTGCTGTCGGAGAGATCTACCAGCTCGGCCGGGCGAGGTTCGCGCGGGAACGCCGATGTTCGGGCGAGTGCGGACCGGCGCCGCGGCGTTGCCGGGCTGCGCGACCATGCGGGTCGCCGTTGCCTACGCAGGTGCCGAGAAAGGAAGAGGAGGCTGGCGGGCCGGTTATGCTCCTCCAGATGCCCGTTCCTCGCCCGTCGGCGGCACCGGCGAGCGCCCTTCTAGCAAGAGGTTGCACACTTGCGATCGGGCGGCGAACCCCATTGGCACATCGTCCTAACAATTCCCAATCCGGATACAGCCGAGCCTCTTGAGGATCACCGTGTCTCGGCCCCATACGGCGCCGAGGAGCTCGCTCAGGGGGACGCGAGAAAACATCGGGAACTGATGCTCGGTACGTTGCGCCACTATCGGCTGGCGGTTCTCTCGTGTGAACGTCAATGTCCTAGAAGCGCTATCGGGGACTTCGGCTGGCCTACCTGAAGGGCGTATTTTGTTCAACTGCCGCAAGACACCGTGAGCGGTAGCCACGGATACGAGCGAGACGGAGCTAAGTTGTGGGCGCGGGAGGTTGTCTCCCGCGCGCTCGGGCGGCCTGTCCACGTGCACGATGACGGCAGCCAGCCCGCCATGTTCGACCTCCGCATCGGCCCGGCCCATGCGCCTGAAATTGCAATAGAAGTCGCGGGGGCCGTTGACCCGATCTTCACCGAGACGTGGAACGTTGGCCCCGCTCGCGGCCCCATCCAAGTCGAGGCCGACGGCGACTGGTTAGTCGTGGTTCGGTCTGGCGCCGACTTACGGGCCATTCGAAGTGCGCGGCAGGGCCTTGCGCAAGTGCTACGGAGCCAACGCCTCACGACGGCCGTTGCTGACCAGTACGCCGAGGGTAGAGGACGGACTCTCTCAAGGTACCTCGAGTCCTTGGGCATCGACCGAATGGACTGCCTTAGCCCCGAGGGCACGGGCAAGGTTCATCTGACCATGCCCGGGCGAGCGGGAGTGGTCGATACAGCGGGGATCACTGTGCCGCCGTGGATTGAGGCCTTCCTCTCCGACCCTGCTCGCACGGACATCATCAGCAAGCTCCGGGCAGCTGGTGCAACGACTGCGGAGGTGTTTGCCGCCGTCACCATGGACGGTGCCCCGTGGGGTGTCGTGTCGTATCTGACGAGCAACATGGATGACCTGCCGCCTGTCGCGCCGGTGCTCCCCGACGGTATCAATGGGTTCTGGGCGTGTCCAACGCATGGACGCCACGGCCTGCATTGGGATGGACAAACTTGGTGGAAGATCAACATCGGGGTGTGACCCATCCGGTTCGCCGCTACCCGAAGGCCAGGTGAGCATCCCTTTTGATCACGGCCAAGCACGCCACCAACTTCGTGATGTTGCGATCGGTGAAGGCTTGGTAATGCCAGCGGGCGTCGGAGGCCGCCATGAGACGCAGCATGTCCTGTCCTTGGTGCTGCAATCGGCTGAGCTCGTCCTCGCCTCGTAACGACAGTCCGTGGCGTTGGGCGGCGGAAACCTTCAACGAGTACGTCTGGAACAGGTACGAGGCATCCGCCATGAACTGAGCCTCCAGCACTTCCGGCGTTATCCGCAGAGTCGCGGCGAGCTCGCGAGCGGCCCGGTTCGCAGCTGGCTCTGACTCGATGAGCGTGACCAGGGCTTGAGCATCCTCAGCGGTCGGTCGGGGCAACGATTCCTGTGGCATCTGGCGACAAGCGTAGAGGCGATGCCACGTGTCCGTCGCCGGTCGCATTGCTCGAGGACAGGGGTGATTGCCGAACGCTGGCCTGCAAAGCCGGTTCACCTGCCCGGGACGTTCATGAACGAATGGTGGACACGCCGTGAACACCCGTCGATGACTTGCCTCGTGTGTAGTTCCGGCTAGGAGGCGACACCGGAGTTCCGGTACATCTTTGACACGACGCGGCGCCGTTGCGGTTCTTCGTCGTGAACGGGTCCGGCCCTCGACTGCTACGAGGCAGGTTGAAATCTACGGTGGGCCGTTGCTTCGACATACACACACCTGTTTGGTGGAACTGTGTGTGCAATGACCTGATACGTCCGATGGGCGCTCCCGACACGGGTGTCGTAGTACGTGGAGCAGCGCAGCACCGGCCGCACGCCGGGATGATCAGCATCGGCAAGGTCGTGTCCGTCAGCGACGGCGCGCGCTACTTTCAAGAGGCTGTCACCGAGAATCCGGCCGACTACTACGCCGCCCGCGGAGAAGCGGCCGGGTTGTGGCGTGGTCAGGCGGCCGCCGAGCTGGGCCTCGCAGGCCGGGTGCGACGCGACGACTTCGTCCGCATCCTCGATGGCCGTCATCCGGCGACCGGCGACGAACTGGGGCGGCACCACGCGACACGGAAGAACGTTGCTTTCGACGTCACCTTCTCGCTGCCCAAGAGCGTGTCGCTGCTGTACGCGCTGGGAGATGACAACATTCGCGAGGCCGTGCTGCGCGCCCTCGATGCCGGCGCGTCCGCAGCGCACGAGTATCTCGACGAGCATGCCGCGTGGGGTCGAATCGCCAATCCTCAGACCCACGCGATCGAGCGCGTCCGGGCGCAGCTGGTGACGGCCGCCTTTGTTCACCGCACCGCCCGGCCTGTGACCCGTGACCGAGTGGTTACCGTCGACCCGCAGCTGCACACCCACCTGGTCGTTGCCTCCTTCGCCAAGCGGGCGGACGGCACGTGGGGTCAGCTGCAC
>JALZAA010000437.1 GCA_030948625.1 Actinomycetota bacterium | reverse complement strand
ACCTCGAGCCGGTATCGCGCGGCGTCTACTGCGGTGCCGTCGGCTGCATCGATACCGAACGCGATCGAGGCGACTTCAACGTCGCCATCCGTACGTTCACGATCGCAAGCGATCGCACGCAGCTGGGGGTCGGCGCGGGCATCGTGGCCGACTCGGATCCCGGCGCCGAATGGTCCGAGACCGGGCTCAAGGCAGCTCGTCTGCTCGCAGCGGCAGGCGCGGTTACGCCGGGCACGCTCGACGCGGAGTTGGCCGGAGCTTTGCGATGAACGACTCGGTGCTGTGGCTCAACGGACAGTTGGTCCCGGCATCCGAAGCACGCGTGTCGCCGTTCGACCACGGGCTTCTCGTGGGCGACGGCGTCTTCGAGACCCTGCGCGTGTACGGCGGCATCCCGTTCGCGTGGACCCGGCATCACGAGCGGCTGGCGCGCTCAGCGGGCGGGCTCGGGCTCGCGGCGCCGCCGTCGACGGAGCTGCGGGAGGCCGCCGACGCCGTCCTCGCCGCAAACGGCCTGAGCAACGCCCGGCTGCGGATCACGGTGACGGGCGGCCCCATGCCGCCGGGGTCGGAACGCGCCGAGGGCCCACCCACGGTCCTGATCATGGCGGGACCGCCCACACCGTTCGCCGCGACCGTCGACGTCGTGACAGTCCCGTGGGCCCGCAACGAGCGCGGCGCGGTTGCTGGTCTGAAGACGACGTCGTACGCCGAGAACGTGCGAGCCCTCACGTTCGCCCGAGAGCGTGCCGCGGGCGAGGCGATCTTCCTCAACACGCGCGGCGAGCTGTGCGAGGCGACCGGATCGAACGTCTTCGTCATCCGCGACGGCGTGGTCCGCACACCGGCCGACGACGCCGGGTGCCTGCTCGGCGTCACGCGCGCGCTCGTGCTGGAGCTGTGCGCAGAGAACGGCATCCAGGCCGACGAAGTCACACTCGCGCCCACGGCGCTCGGCGAAGCCGACGAAGCCTTCCTGACCTCGTCGACGCGAGAGGTGCAGACGATCGGGCAGACCGATGGGCGCGCGATGCCTGCGGCGCCCGGCCCGACGACGGAGAAGATCGCCGGCTTGTTCACGGAGCTCGTCGCGCGCGACTTGGACCCGTGACGCGCTCACGTGTCGCGTAGGTGGACGACGTCGCCGACGCGAACCTCGACCACCTCGCCCGTGTCGGGTTGCACGAGGAGCTCGCCCAACTCCCCCACCCCCACCGCGCGTCCTACGAGATCGCCGTCCGGTCGCTCGACGCGTACGCGTCGGTCGAGTGTCGACAGCCGGCGACGGTACTCGGCGCGCACGCGGTCGAGGCTCGCGTAGCGGCGCTCCAGCTCGTGCAGGAACGCGACGAGCAGCTCACGCCGATCGACGGCGTGGCCGGCCTCGAGGTTGCACGCGGTCGCGATCTCGGCCAGCTCGACGGGGAACTCGTGCCACTCCACGTTCACGCCCACGCCGACGACCACCGCGCTGCCTTCCGCCTCGGCGAGGATGCCGGCCAGCTTGCGGTCGTCGACGACGAGGTCGTTCGGCCACTTCACGCCGGGTGCGAATCCGGCGACGCGCTCGACCGCGTCGGCCATGGCCACACCGCACGCCATCGACACGAGCTGGGTCCGCTCCGGTGCGAGTGCCGGGCGCAGCAGCACGGAGACGAGCAGCGACGACCCCGGCGGTGCCACCCAATCCCGGCCGCGCCGACCCCGCCCTGCGGTCTGATGGTCGGCGATCGCGACCACACCCTCGGGTGCACCGCGGCGCGACTCGTCGAGCAGGTAACGATTCGTCGAGTCGAGCGAGTCGAACGACCGGATGTCGTGGAACCGGCCGACCCTCTCGACCCAAATGGCGTCGTTCTCCGCCATCGACCGTAGGATACGGCCACCATCGGCGTGCTCGGGGAGACGCGTGTGACACCGCCTTTCAACAAGGTGCTCGTCGCCAACCGTGGCGAGATCGCGGTGCGCGTCATGCGCACGTGCCGCGAGCTTGGCATCACCACGGTCGCCGTGTACTCCGAGCTCGACCGCGACGCCGCGCACGTCCGCTACGCCGACGAGGCGTACGCGCTCGGAGGTCAGACCGCCGCCGAGAGCTACCTCAACACCGACGCCATCCTCGACGTGATCGCGCGCAGCGGTGCCGAAGCCGTGCACCCGGGATACGGGTTCTTCGCCGAGAACGCCGACTTCGCCCGCGCCATCACCGAGCGTGGCACGACGTGGATCGGCCCGCCGCCCGACGCCATCGAGATCATGGGAGACAAGATCTCGGCCCGCCGGGCGGCCGCGTCGGCCGGCGTCGAGGCCGTCCCCGGGACGCTCGAGCCGGTCACGAGCGCCGAGCAGGTCGTGGCGTTCGGCGAGAAGTACGGCTGGCCGGTTGCCATCAAGGCCGCGTACGGGGGCGGCGGGCGCGGCATGAAGGTGGTCGACGGCCCCGCCGACGCGCAGAGCGCCCTCGACTCCGCCGCCCGCGAGGCGCAGGCCTACTTCGGGCGCCCCGAGACGTATCTCGAGCGGTATCTCACGCGACCGCGCCACATCGAGATCCAGGTGTTCTGCGACACGCACGGGAACGCGGTGTGGCTCGGCGAGCGCGACTGCTCGACGCAGCGACGGCACCAGAAGCTGATCGAGGAGACGCCCGCGCCCGGCATCACCGACGACGTGCGGCGTGCGATGGGCGAGGCCGCGATCAAGGTGGCCAAGGCGTGCGGATACGTGAACGCGGGAACCGTCGAGTGCCTCTACCAGGACGGCGACTTCTGGTTCCTCGAGATGAACACCCGCCTCCAGGTCGAGCACTGCGTGACGGAGATGGTCACGTCACTCGACCTGGTGGCCGAGCAGCTCCACGTCGCCGCCGGCGACGCGCTGTCGTTCAGCCAGGAGTCGGTCGAGCGGCACGGCCATTCGATCGAGTGCCGCATCAACGCCGAAGACCCCGCGAAGAACTTCATGCCCTCGCCGGGCACGATCACGCGTCTGCGGGTTCCGAGCGGGCCCGGCGTCCGGTGGGACGGCGGGTACGACGAGGGCGACACGATCTCGCAGTACTACGACAACCTCATCGGCAAGCTGGTCGTGTGGGGCGCCGACCGCGAGGCAGCCCGGCGCCGCATGCTGCGCGCTCTACGGGAGCTCGAAGTCAG
>JALZAA010000406.1 GCA_030948625.1 Actinomycetota bacterium | reverse complement strand
GGGTCACACCCTGGTCGAGGCGTTCACGCACCCGGGCCCACGCGATCGGCGGCGCGTCGTAGCCGTCGAGGTTCCGCTCTGATGCCGGCTCGTTCACAATCATGCTCTACCGACGGTGCGCGACGCGGAAACTCATCGGTCAGCGACGAGTCGCGACCACCGTCATCAGGTCGGCGAACGGGTAGCGAATGGCCCGTCCGCGCACGGCGGGCTTGGCGCCCAGGGATCGCAGCGGCGAGAACAGCTTCCCGTAGCGCTGCTCGAGGACGTTGGCCACGAGCCCCACGCTGACCGCCTTTCGCGTCGGGAAACGCGCCACTGGCTCGAAGCCGCGCCGGCGGAGCAGGCCATCGAGGGTCTCGGGCTCGAACAACGAGATGACCGACGGCGGCGCGATGAGGTGCCAGTGCCGCCCGAGCGCGCGGGCAATGGTGCCGCCCCGGTTCGAGCTCTCCACCATCACCATGCCGCCCGGGCGCAGCAGCGCGTGCGCCGAATCGAGTGCGGCGGCCGAGCTCGGGAGCTGCGAGAGCACCTGGAAGAACGTGATCACGTCGAAGGCGCCTTCGCCGTTGGCGGCAATGGCCTTCTCGAAGTCGGGATACACAGTAAGGCCGAACCGATCGCGCGCGTGCTGCGCTGCGATCTCCGAGATCTCGACGCCCTCGACGTCCCAACCTGCGGCGCGGAGCTCGTCTGCGACGAAACCGTACGCGCACCCGAAATCCAGGAGCCGGCCCGGCGAGCCCTTGCGCGTCCGTGCCAGCCGGGCGATGTGGCTGCGCGCGTTGATCCGATGGAGGTCGTCGTCGGCGGCGTAGTCGATGTACTCGCCGACACCGCCACCGGTGAAGTACGACTCGCCGTACAGTGCCGCCGACTCGTCCGGCGAAGGAACCGGGTCGAGGTGCACGAGCGCGCAGTTGGGGCACGTGGCGTACAGCCAGGTGCCCTTCGTGAGCCGCGGACGTGGCGCGGCCTCGCTCCCACAGCCCGGGCACGGTCCCGTCGCGGACGTCACGGCGTGGGCCGACGGGCTCGGAGTGACAGGAACCGCCCGGCAATGGCAAGGGTGGAGGCCGTCGTTCGGGCCACCGACCTCAACGACCGTCGGTCTTGGCGGTGCACCCGCAACCGAGACCAGTCGAGATGGGCGGGGATCTCGACGATGGCGGTACCGCGCTCTCGCGCCCGGTACAGGATCTCGCAATTGACCGTCGGGCCCGTCTCCTCCAGCTCGATCGAGCGGGCGAAGTCGCCGTCGTACGCGCGCACCATTCCCGTGAGCGTTGTGAGCCCTCCCCCCGCCGCCAATGCGAGCACGCGGTTGGCAGCCCGGCTCGTGAACAGCCGGGAAGGCGGCACTCCGGTGGCCTTGGCGTCGGGACGGTACGGCGACGCCAGGACGACGGATGCGCCCGTGGCGATGATCGTGTCGAGAAGCGGGTGGATGTGGTCGGGCGAGTAGCTGAGGTCGCTGTCCATCATCACGATGTAGTCGCCGTCGCAATGCCGAAACGCGGTCTGCACGGCGCGACCCAACCCGCGGTTCTCCGGATGATGGAGCGCGGTGACGCGGGCGTGCCCGGCCGCGAAATGATCCACGAGAGGTCCCGTGCCGTCGTCGCTGCCGTCGTCGACGATCACCATCTCCCAGCGGTAGCTGTCGTCGAGTGTGCACAGGTAGTCGTGCAAACGGGTCAGCGTGTCGGCCAGCAGCGTCACCTCGTTGTACGCGGGTACCACGACGGACACCGATGGCTGGGCGGCGCGCTCCCACGCGATGTCGGCCGAGATCTCCCGGGCGAACGGGTTTTCGGGCATGGTCACGCGGCCGCTCCAGAGGATCGTTGCGCAGGTTCGCTGAACTCAGGACGCAGCCGTCGCAGCGGAGCGCCGCCACGCACCTCACGGGCATGCTCGCCGACGGGCCGCACGTCGAAGTGCTCGGTCAACGCGGTCAGGTAGGAATGCACGAGGTCGCGCTTCACGGTGGCGGGCGTCTGCATGCCCGGGAAGAACGCGAGGTCGGGCGCATCGTCGGGACCGAGGAAGTCAACCGGGTGGAGCAGCACCGACGGCGCGATCCCGGCGGCGCGACAGGTGCGCAGCGCGCCCTCGACGTACAAGCGCGCCAGGCGAGGCGAATACCGGGCCAGGTGCAGCACATAGCTCACGTGGATGGGCACCTTGACGCCGGGGAACGTCGTGACCGGCATCTCCAGCAGCTCGTCGCCGTCGAGCGTCCAGTAGTACGGCCGGAGCGGACGGCGGCCGTCGGCGAAGGTGCCGAACAACTCGCCGCGGTTGTCGCGGTCCGCGCCCTCGAGGCGCGCGGCCCGGAAGTAGAAGGCACGCGCCAGCGGACCGAGGTAGCTCGGAAGCGTGGACGCGTCGTAGGCGTACCCCCGTCGGAGCAGCACCCGCAGCGTCGCCGTCGACAGCGTGTAGCCGGGCCCGCGGAACCCTTCGGGCCTCGTGCCCGTCGCGGCCTCGATGGCCTCTTCCGTGCGGGCGACGTCGTCCTCGAGCTTCTCCTCGGGCCACCGGTGGATCTGCTGATCGTGATCGAAGGAGTGGTTGCCCACCTCGTGCGCGGCGGCCACGGCGGACAGGACGTCGCCGTTGGCAGCTCGGGTCGCGTCCTGCCCGACGACGAACACCGTTGCTCGAAGTTGGTGCTGCGCCAACACATCGAGCAGACGGGGGACGACGAGGCTCAGATACGACGGGTAGTCGGCCCACGACGGATCGCCCGCCGTCCGCAGGTACGACCAGTGGTCGTCGAGGTCGAGCGACAGGCTCGCAACCGGTTTCGCGGGACCATCCGCTCCTGGACGCGTGCGGGGCTGCGTCACCCGCCCGGTTCCGCTCGCCCGTCCCGGCGCCGGCAACGACACGAGACCGCGGACGGTGCGTTCGGCGAGCTCGACGGTCTCGTTGACGTTCAACGTGCCGTTCAGGATGTGGGCCGAGCTCACGAGGTGCAGTCCCGGGACGCTCGTCGTCGTGGGCGGAAGCCGCGTCGAGTAGCCGATCGTCGGGACGGGGAACACCTCGCGCACGCGGGAAACCCGGAATGCGGCCACGTCGTCCGGGCCGACGTCCCGGTAGACGGCGCGCAGCGCGGGCAGGAACGACGCGGCGATGTCTTCGTCGCTCGTCTCGAGCAGTGGGTCGTCGGGCGCCACGTACTTCGGGAGGTAGACAAGCGTCTTGCCGCCGAAGTGCCGCCGGTCGACCATCGCCGACATCTCGACGATGCCCGTGATCGGCGTGTCGTCGGTGATGTACGTGAGGTAGTAGCCGCTGAGCGGCCGGTCGAGGAGCACGGACGCGCACACGATGCCCTGGTACCGGACGCCCTCGAGCAACTCACGCTCGTGCGGCGTGATGCCGCTGCACATGCGCGCCGCGAGTCCCGGGTTCACCGTCACGACCGCCTGGTCGAACCGTGCGGTTCCCGCCGGTGTCGCGACCGCGATGCCACCGTCGACGGCGGCGACCTCCTGCACCCGGGACCCGAGCTCCAGGGTGACCCCTTCCCGTTGGAGCACCTCTACGAAGCGCTCTAGCACGCGCGCGTACCCGCCGGGCACGTACCCGAACATCTCCTTCTTGAGCCCGCTGCGGCGCGCCGCGTACAACCGCATCGTCGTGGCCCAGATGAACGCGGCGGACGTCTCCCGGTATGCCTCGCCGAGCTTCGCTCGCAAGAGCGGGAGCCAGAACCGTTCGTAGGTACGAGTCCCGGACCACCGTTTGAGCCAGTCCGTCACCGGCACCTGCTCGAGTCGCCGCCAGTTCCCGGTACGCGACGCGCGGAGGATCGTGGCCGCGAGGCGCGCCTTGTCGCGTAGGCCGAGCGACGGCAGGCGGGCGAAGTCGATCGATGACGAGATCGGCGAGAGCGTTCCGCCGGCGAACAGCCCGGTCTTGGTCTCGACCCAGTCGATCTCCTCGTCCAGGCCGAGCTCGGCGAGGATCGCGCGGAGATGCGAGTCCGAGAGCAGGGTGACGTGGTAGTGCCGGTCCCAGGTGACGTCGCCGACGGTCCACGCGCTCGCCAACCCGCCGACGCGATCGGCGGCCTCGAAGATCGTCACTTCGTGACCGTGGCGTGCGAGCCGGTGCGCAAGCGTGAGGCCCAGCATCCCCCCGCCGACAACGGCCCATCGCCGGCCTGTGGCGCTCATGCGGGGCCGCTCTCCGCGACCTCGCCGGCGTGGACCTTGTAACCGCGACCGCACGATCCACACTCGACGTCGCCTGGAACGACGGCGCCCGTGAACCGGAGGATCGGGTGCCCGCAACGGCACACGCACGCCGCCGCGGTGGCGGGATTGCCGGTGACCAGATGGAAGGGAGGCACGTCGCGCGTGACCACGGCGCCCATGCCGACCATGGCGAACCGGCCGATGGAGAGGCCGCAGCCGACGACACAACCGGCGCCGATGGTGGCGCCTTCCCGCACGAGCGTGGGCAGTGTCTCGTCGTCGGGCTCCGACGGCCGCAGCGCGGACAGGTCGGGCGTCGTGG
>JALZAA010000421.1 GCA_030948625.1 Actinomycetota bacterium | reverse complement strand
TAGCGCCAGCATGCACGGCACCATGATCCACCGATTGAGGGATTGCATGGCGGCGTACAGCTTCGCGATGACTGGATGTCCGGGCGGCGGTGTCTCGGGCTCGGCCAACTCCAGACCGGCTTCGGTGACGTCAAATCCGTGGCTCATGGGTCGCTCTCCGTGATCGGTGCGGCAACTGAATCGAAATCGTGTCGGCTACGAGGATCGTCTGACCTGCCGGTCGTTTTCGGGGAGGCGGCCCCGCACATCAAAGGCCTCCTCTGTGAACATGCCGACGTCGGGCAGGCCGCGCTCTTCGGGGTCCCTGGTTTCGTTGCCCGGGGCGGGCAGGATGCAGGGCGGCAATTCCGCAGGAACCGGTATGGCGCGGCACCCGCGCCCGTTGGCTTCAGGCCGGCACCTTCTCCGCCAGCTTCAGCATGCGGGCACAGCCTTCGTTCTTCTCGGCGTAATCCTTCCATGCCGAGTCGCGCGCGACGGCGACCCATTTCTTGAGCGCCGCGTCGTTCAGGTCGTGCACCTTCGCGCCGGCCTTTTCGTACAGCTGCTGGACCTGCACGTCGTCGGCGCGCGCACCTTCGAGAGCGAACTTCTCCATCTCCGCCCCCACGGTCATGATCAGCGCTTGCTGGTCCTTCGGAAGCTTGTCGAAAACCACCTTGGACAGGAGTAGCGGTTCGAGCATGAACCAGTAGGATTTGCCCTGCTTGTTGATGGTGAGGTGTTTGGAGACTTCCTGCAGCCGGAACGAGATGAGGCTGGTGGCGGACGTCGTGACCACGTCGACCGCACCGGTCTGCATCGCCGCGTAGGTCTCGCTCGAGGGCAGGGACAGGGGCGCAGCCCCGGCCGCCTTGGCCACCAGGTCCATCTCGCGGCTACCGCCCCGGAACTTCAGGCCTTTGACGTCCTCCGGCCCGATGATCGGGACGCTGCGGCTGGCGGCGCCGCCGGCCTGCCAGATCCAGGTGACGAGGATGACGCCTTTGTCCGCCAGCAGGTCGGTCAGCGCCTTGCCGACCTCCGCCTTCTTCCAGGCATAGCCTTGCTCGTAGGAAGTGACGAGACCCGGCATCAGCGCGATGTTCAATTCCGGTACTTCGCCGCCGGCGTACGGCAACGGGAGGAGCGTCATGTCCAGCGCGCCCTTGCGCACGGCACCGAACTGGGCATTGACCTTCATGAGCGACGAGCCTGGATATACGTTTACCTTCAGCGCGCCGTTGCTGCGCTTGGCGATATCCTGCGCAAACTTGCGGCACAGCCTGTCTCGAAAATCCCCCTCCGTATCGGAACCCCCGGGGAACTGGTGCGAGATCTTGAGCGTCGCAGGATCGGCGGCAAGCGCGAATCGGCCCGGCAGGACCAGAGCGGGGGCGGCAGCGAGGCCGGTGAGCAGCGTACGGCGGGTCTTGTTCATGGTGTTTCCTCCTGGAGTCATGGGGCGGGCATGGCCCGCAGTGGCAACAGTACGAGCGGTCTGTCCCGTTTTCAGTACTTCCCGGACAGCAGCGAGCCGAAGCCCGGTGAGTAGGTCTTGAGTCCGAGTTTTTTCAACATCATGTAAGTGGTGGATACGGACGACGACACGACCGGCAGCCCGGTGCGGTCCTCGATCATCTGTACGGAAGGTAACGACGGCATCTGCACGCAGGCCGAAGCGACGATGGCATCCACGCCCTTGATGTTGAGCCGCTTGGTGATTTCCGCGGGCGCCCGCGGGTCCTGGCGACCAACTTCGAGATTGTCGTGGATCTCCAGCGAAATGCTGTCGAGGACTTCGATTCCCTCGTTCTCGATGTACTCGATTACGAGTTTGGTCAGGGGTTTCATGTAGGGGGCCAGAATCGATACTTTTTTTGCGCCCAGCGCCTTGATGCCATCCACCAGCGCGCCGGCGCTGGTAACGACGGGCGCGGGGCCGCCCGTTTCGACGGTGCGTCCGTGGAGACGTTTCTCGGAAACCCGGTGGTAGCCATGCCCCATGCTCATGATCGCGACGAGGCACGCATAGCCGAGCACATCGACCCTGGCATCCGCGAGCTCGACGGCGCAGCGATCGGAATCGCCATCCATCTTCTCGAGTTCCTCCTTGGTGACCTTCTGCATGCGCATCCGGCTGGAGTGGAAAGTAAAGCGTTCCGGTTCGAGCGCCTCCCGTGCACGAAGCACCGCCGGGATCTCTGTTTCCATCGTAGTGTTGGAACTCGGCACGATCTGGCCGATCCGGTAATTCGTCTTGCTCATGACGCTCCCAGGAGGCTCGATGGGAATTACCATTATGGCAGCATTGTTTGTCTGGCAGCCCATCTTCAGTCGGCGGTCTTGCCGCAAGTGCTTGCGATGGGCTCTGCGAGAGCCTGCCGGTGACACCATGGGTCCACTCTAAAGGGCGCCCGGAACCGCATCAATCAAGCCGAGCGTAAATGGGTTATTCTGAAGTTAACGATTCCCTCACCCGAAGGCTGCGGCGGCGGCGGGAGTGGCTTGATCGGAATTCGAGATGGCGATAGACGAAGCCATTACACTCAAGAAACTGGAAGTGTTTCTGGTCTTCATGAAGACCGGGAACATGTCGCGGGCTGCCGAACAACTGTCCCAAAGCGTGGTGAGCGTGCACCGGGCGCTGCATTCATTGGAAGAAGGGCTGCAATGCCCCTTGTTCAAACTCGACGGGCGCAGGCTCATTCCACTGAAGAGCGCCTATACTCTCGCGGAATACGCCGAGCGCGTGATCAGTGAGTGCGAGGAAGGCCTGCGCAAGACGCGCGAAGTCGCAGGGTTGGCGGCACCGCGTATAAAGATCGGATCTCTCTACTCGTTGACCCTCAGTACCATTCCCGAGCTGTTGGTCAAACTGAAGCTGCGGAAGCCGGCCCTCGACGTCGACCTTACGCTGGGCTCGAACCGGCTACTGCTGGAGCTGGTCCGACAGGGGCGCCTCGACGCCATCGTGATTGCCTTGCGCGAGAACATCGACGACGCCGAACTGTTGTCGATACCGCTTTTCACGGACAACATCTTCTTTGCGACCCCGTTCGGGTCACCTTACGCGAGGCGCACGTGCAT
>JALZAA010000414.1 GCA_030948625.1 Actinomycetota bacterium | reverse complement strand
CCCGGCGGATGCTGCCTGCGCTGCGGAAGAGCACGGACGCGCGCCACGACGAGTTCGGAGCGGTCGCGTTCGCCCTCGAGCCGGATCTCAAGGAAGGTAGTGGTGGCTTGCGCGACGTCTCGCTGCTCCAGGCGCTGGCCACGGGCACGCCGGTCGTCGAGTCGGCACCCAAGGTTCTCAGCGCTGCGGCCACGCTCTTCGACGCTCGCGTCGCTCTCCAGCGGGTGAGCGGGAAGCGCGACAACCGTCTCCTGCTTGAGGAACAGGACGGAGTCGCCGGTCTCGTCGGGCGAGACGACGCCGACGCTCTGATGGGCGATGTCGCCGCCGCCGCTCGAACGGTGTCCTGGCATCTTGAGGGAGCCTGGCGTGCTGTCGGCGCCTGGATGGAGGGACCCGCGGGGCGGTCGCGGTCGCGCGCAGACGTTCCGCTCGGCGACGGGCTCGTCCTCCGGGAGGGCGAGGTCACGGGCACCGCCGATGCCGACGTGACCGGTGACGCCAGCCTCCTCCTCCGGGCCGCGGACGCGGCAACTCGCTACGGCGCGCCGCTCGGGTCGAGCACGCTGCGGCGGCTCGCGGCGGAAGCGCCGGTCCTCGACGACCCGTGGCCCGATGCCGCTCGCGATGCGCTCATCGGGATGCTCGGTGCCGGTTCGGGTCTGATTCCCGTCTTCGAGACGCTCGATCAGTACGAGCTCCTCACGCGAGTCCTTCCGGAGTGGGCCGCCGTGCGCAGCCGCCCTCAGCGCAACGCGTTCCATCGCTTCACGGTCGACCGCCACCTGGTCGAGTGTGCCGCCCGGGCTTCGTCGCTCACCCGTCGAGTCGGCCGCCCCGATCTGCTGTTGGTCGGTGCGTGGTTGCACGACCTCGGGAAGGGCTTTCCGGGCGATCACTCCGACGCCGGCGTCGCGCTCATGGGCACCATCGGGAAGAGGATGGGATTCGAGCCGACTGACGTCGACCTTCTCGTCGGCATGGTGCGACACCACCTCTTGCTCCCCTCGGTTGCGACGAGCCGCGACCTCGGTGATCCCGCGACGGCGATGTTCGTCGCGCATGCTGTCGGCTCCTCAGAGCTCCTCGAGCTGCTCGACGCGTTGACGGAAGCCGACTCGCTGGCGACCGGCGACACCGCGTGGACGCCATGGAAGGCGGATCTGGTCCACCGGCTCGTCGAGCAAATAGGTGCTGCTCTCGCCGGGCGCCCGCCGGATCCGATGCTCGACGCCGGTTCCGACGAGGACACGGAGCTGGTCGAGCGGGTTGCGGGTGGCCTGCTCGTCGACGGAGCCGACGATCACCTCGTCGTGGTCGCACCCGACGAGCCCGGTCTCTTCAGCCGCATCGTGGGGGTACTCGGACTGCACGGCCAGGATGTGCGGGGCGCTCGCGCTCGCTCGCCCGCGCCCGGTGTGGCGCTCTCCGAGTTCGACATCGTCGGAGCGTTCGGATCCCCGCCCGACTGGGGTCGCTTCGGCGCCGACCTGCAGGCGGCGCTGCAAGGACGACTCGCCATGGACGCCCGTCTCCGGGAGCGGGCGGAGCGCTACGAGCGCCTTCGCCGACCCACGGCTGCGCAACCCTCCCCGCCGCGCGTCGTGCTGGACGACAGCGCGTCCGCGGCGACCATCGTCGAAGTCCGCACCGCCGACGGGATCGGCGTGCTCTACCGCATCAGTCGCGCGCTCGCGGACCTCCATCTCGATATCAGTCACGCCAAGGTCTCCACCATGGGTCACGAGGTCGTCGACACCTTCTACGTCGTCGGCGACGGTGGCGAAAAGGTCGACGCGCGCCACCTGGCCGAGGTCGAACGGGCGGTGCTCGACGCCCTGCGGTAACGGAGGCGTGGTGTCAGACAGTCGTCAGGGTTGTGTCGAAACGTGTTAACGGCGTCCATACACCTGCGTCACGCTCCGTCCTTAGCGTGCGCCGCATGATTAATCACCTGTGCGCAACCATCAGGAAACCAGAAGCCCGCAAGTACTTCCGGATGTACCTCGCCGGCAAGATGATCGGCCTCCTGCTGATCTTCGGCCTGATATGGGGCTTCACCTGGTACTTCAGTACGCACGCGGGCGCCTCTCCGCTCCACGACCAGGCCGTCAGGGCGAAGGACATCGTGAGCCCCCTCAACACGTCGTGGGTGCTCGCAACCGCGTTCCTCGTCTTCTTCATGCAGGCCGGGTTCATGATGCTCGAAGGCGGGTTCGCAAGAACCCGAGAGGTCTCGAACATCATGATCGAGTGCATCGTCGACACGGCGGTCTGCGGGATCTTGTTCTGGGCCATCGGCTTCGCCTTCATGTGGGGCCCGGGTAACAGCTGGATCGGGACGGACTTCTTCTTCCTCCAGGGCATCCCGCACACCTACGGCACCACCGGCGTCGCGTTCCTGGCCTTCTTCCTGTTCCAGTTCGCCTTCGCCGACACGACGAGCACGATCGTCTCCGGCGCAATGGTTGGACGCACGGGCTTCAAGGGCGACCTCCTCTACAGCGTCGGCGTGAGCGGGTTCATCTACCCGATCTTCGGTCACTGGGTTTGGAGCCCCGAGGGCGTGCTCGGCACGATGACCCCGACGCCGTTCCGTGACTTCGCGGGGTCGACGGTTGTGCACACCATCGGCGGCGTCCTCGCTCTCACCGGCGCGATCGCGCTGGGACCCCGACTCGGCCGCGTCTTCAAGCGGGACGGCGGTGGGATGCCGCCCGGTCACAACATGACGCTGGCGGCCCTGGGGGGCGTCATCCTCTGGTTCGGCTGGTACGGGTTCAACCCCGGCAGCACCCTCTCGGCGATGGACTTCGAGGGGATCGGTCGGGTGGCGACCAACACGACACTGGCGGCGAGCGCGGCCTGCCTGATTGCGCTCACGTACGTCTACTTCCGGACCAAGAAGTTCGACACGGGCATCAGCATCAACGGGCTCCTTGCCGGGCTCGTCGCGATCACGTGTCCGTGTTATTGGGTGTCGCCGTTCGGGGCGGTCTGTATCGGCGCCATCGCGGGCGTCATAGTCGTGCTCGCGGTGGACTTCACCGAATGGATACGGGTCGACGATCCGTGTGGTGCGTTCGCAGTGCACGGCGCGTGCGGGATCTGGGGGACGCTCAGCCTCGGGCTCTTCGCGGTGGGGAACTACGGAATCCCTGGGCCGACGGGCCCGGACACATCCGCAGGCAAAGTGCAGGGTCTGCTCTTCGGCGGCGGTACCGATCAGCTCTTTGCCCAGGTCAAGGGCAGCGCC
Source organism: Actinomycetota bacterium (assembly GCA_030948625.1). Classification (GTDB taxonomy): domain Bacteria; phylum Actinomycetota; class Acidimicrobiia; order IMCC26256; family JACDBD01; genus JALZAA01. Next base: position 277 of record JALZAA010000414.1, on the reverse strand, counting down.
ATGATCACCGTCTGCACACTCGCTGCCGGGATCGTTCTGATGTATCTCGTCAAGGCCACGCGTACCCTCCGCATCTCTGAGGCGGGGGAGATCGAGGGCCTCGACATCCACGAGCACGGGGCGCCCGCGTACCACCCCGAACCCGCATACGAGGGCTACTCGCCGATCCCGTCGGCGAAGCAGTCGGGCAATGGGGGCGGCGGCTTGGTCGAGCAGCCGGAGCGAACGCCGACGAGGACCGGCGCCGACTAGCCGAACACGAGGCACGCAGGAGAGC
>JALZAA010000398.1 GCA_030948625.1 Actinomycetota bacterium | reverse complement strand
CGCTCGACGTGTCGCGCCGAAGCCATCACCGACGGCCGGAACTGTGCCGGCACCCGCAAGCGCTGGCCGCAGCCCTCGCACGCGAACGAGGGTGCGTCGGGGAGCCCGCCGATCCCGTGCTTGCGTCCGCACGTCGGGCACTGGATGGCCTTCCCCATCGGGCGTCAGTCCTCGTCGGCGGCGCGGGCGGCGGCCGACGCGCTCGTGCGCACGAACGTCTCGAGCACGGCGGCCGCCTTCCCGGCTTCGATTGATGTGACCGCCTGGTCCAGCCCGGCGCGCAGATCCTCTGCGACGCCGGCCACGACGAGCGCGGCGGCCGCGTTCAACGCCACGATGTCGCGGACGGCGCCCGTCTCCCCTTCGAGCATGCGCCGCGCGATGGCCACGTTGGCCGCCGCGTCACCGCCGAGGAGCTCAACGGGCTCCGCGACCCGGATGCCGAGGTCGACGGGATCGATCGTGTAGGTCTGCACCGCTCCGCCGTCGAGCTCCCACACGTCGGAGACCGTCGTCGTGGTGAGCTCGTCGAGCCCGTCGCCACCACAGAACACCATCGCCCTCTCGACGTCGAGCTCCGCCAACGTGCGTGCCATGCGTTCGGCCATTGACCGGTCCGAGACGCCCACCACGCGGCGACGCACGCGGGCCGGGTTCGCGAGTGGTCCCAGGAAGTTGAACGTGGTCGGCGTCCCGAGCTCGCGTCGGGCCGGGCCCGCGAATCGCAATGCGGGATGGAACTTCGGCGCGAAGCAGAAGCCGATCCCGGCTTCTTCCACGCATTGCGCCACCCCGGCCGGGCCGAGGTCGATCGTGACACCCAGTGCCTCGAGCACGTCGGCTGACCCGCACGAGGACGACGCGGCGCGATTGCCGTGCTTGGCCACGCGGACACCGGCGCCGGCGACGACTAAGGCCGCGAGGGTCGAGATGTTGACGGTTCCGGACCGGTCGCCGCCGGTGCCACACGTGTCGACGACGGGGCCGCCGGGGCCGTCGAGGGGGATGTCGACCGTCTCGCCGAAGCGGAGCATCGTGCGGACCAGCGCCGCGAGCTCCTCCGACGTCTCGCCCTTGCCCCGCAGGGCGACCGCGAAGCCGGCGATCTGGGCGTCGGTCGCCTTGCCGGCCAGGATCGCGGCCATCGCCCGCTCGGCGAGGTCGGAGGGCAGATCCTGGCGGCGCACGAGTCGCCCGAGCACGTCGGGCCAGAGGTCTGAGGTGGGCACAGTCATGAGGTTGTCGTCGGCGTCGGACTCAATCCCACCACAGATCGTGGTCCAAAACGCCCCGCGCGATGAGCCCCAGCTGCACCTGGGTCGTCCCCTCGACGATCGTGAGCTGCTTGGCGTCCCGGTAGTAGAGCTCGGTGAGATGGTCCTCCATGTACCCGGCCGCGCCGAGCATCTGCAGCGCCTCCCCGGACACCTTCACGGCGAGCTCGGTCGCGTAGTACTTCGCCATCGAGAGGAACGGGACGTTCTCCTTGGTGAACTGGCCGCGATCGGCCATCCACGCGGCGCGGTACGTGAGGAGCCGGGCAGCTTCGATCTCGGCGGCCAGCTCTGCGATCTTCCACTGGATGCCCTGGAAGTCGGCGATGGTGCGATCGAACGCCGGGCGCTGCTTCACGTACTCGACTGCGTACATCAGTGCGCCTTCGGCGAGGCCGATGCCGCGCGCGGCGACGATCGGTCGCATCGAGTTGAGCCCGAGCATGGCGAGCCGAAAGCCGCCGATCTCGCCGATCACGTTGTCGGCAGGCACGTAGACGCCGTCGAGAAGGAGCTCGCCGGTGTCGACGCCCTTCACGCCCATCTTGCGGTCGACCCGACCGACCTCGACGCCGGGCGACGACCGTTCGACGATGAACGCGCTGACGCTGTCGTGCGCGCGTGAGTCCACCGGGCCGGTCTTTGCGAACACGCAGTACCAGTCGGCCTGCCGGACGCCGGACATCCAACACTTCGTGCCGGTGAGACGCCAGCCGTCGCCGTCGGGCACCGCCCGCGTGCGCATGCCCATCACGTCGCTGCCGGCCTGCGGCTCCGACAACCCGAAAGCGGCGCGCGCCTCGCCCGTGGCGATCGGGCGCACGTAGCGCTGGTTCTGGTCGGGCGTACCGGCGATCATCACCGGGCCCGTCGGGAGCCGCGTCAGCAGCAGCATGAGCGCCACGGCATTCGAGTACTTGGCGATCTCCTCGATCGCGATCGTCAGGCCGAGGATGCCGGCGCCGGAGCCGCCGTACTCCTCGGGGATGCACAGCCCGGTGAGGCCGGTCTCGACGAACAGCGCGAAAAGGTCCTCGGGGTACTGCTCGGTCTCGTCGATCTCGCGGGCCCGGGGTGCGACGCGTTCTTGCGCCAGCTTGCGAACGGTGGCCTGCAGCTCGGCGAGCTCGTCGGAGAGCTCGAAGTTCACGCGCGGTGATGCTACCGGGCAGTGCCGCTGATCCGACCGAGCGCCTAGGCCGACTTGCGGCGCTGGCGGACGAGACGCCGGCGCTCACGCTCGGTCAGGCCCCCCCAGACACCGTGCTTCTCGCGCACGGTGAGGGCGTACTCGAGGCAGGGCTCGCGCACGGGGCAACTCGTGCAGACCGCCTTCGCCTCCAACGCCTCGTCCTCGTCCGAGACCGGATAGAAGGTCGCGGGATCGGCGCCGCGGCAGCGGGCCTGTTGACGCCAGGTGAGGTTCATCTGCAGCACCTCTTCCCCAGGCGAGGGTTCCCGGGGGGAAATTCGTTCAACTCCTATGGATTCGCTCCTTATTCCCCTGCGGATGAAGGGGTAACCCCGGCCGGGGCGTGTCGAAAGCAGCCGTAGGATCCCGCACGATGACCCGGATCCCCGAGCCGATCCTGGAAGCGACGCGCCCGAAGGCGAAGCATCCGCGCCGGCAGCTGATGCTGATGGTGTTGGCCGCGGCTGTGACCGTTCCTGCTGTCGTCCTGCGGTTCAGCGGGGCCGCGCCGCCTGAATTGGTCGCGGCGGTCGTGTTCGGGCTGGGTGTCGTGGGCGCGGCCTTCCTACTCGCGTGGGCTGCGGAGGCACTCCAACTCGACGTGTCACAAGGCTTGGCCCTCGCCCTGCTGGCGCTGATCGCGGTGCTGCCCGAGTACGCAGTCGACGTGACCTTTGCGCTGAAGGCGGGCAACGACCCCGGTAAGTACGCGCCGCTCGCGCTCGCCAACATGACCGGCGGCAACCGTCTGCTCATCGGGGTCGGCTGGTCGCTGGTGGTGATGCTCGCGGCATGGCGCATCACGCGTGTCGCGCGTTCGCAAGGCTACGAGGGGCCGCTGGACACCGACGTGACGCTCGATCGCCCGCACGCGATCGAGATCACCTTCCTCGCGATCGCTTCTCTCTACTCGTTGTCGCTCCCGCTGAAGCAGACCCTCAGCCCGGTGGACACGCTCTTCCTCGTCGGCCTGTTCGTCTGGTACGCGGTCCGGATCAGCCGGGCGCCCGCCGAGGAGCCCCATCTCGTCGGCCCGGCGGAGCTCATCGGCCGGCTGTCCAAGGGCTGGCGGCGGGTGACTGTCGGCGCCATGCTCGTCTACTCGGCCGGAGTCATCGTCGCCTCGGCGGAGCCGTTCGCCGACGCGCTGGTCACGACGGGCGAGAATTTCGGGATCAGCACGTTCCTCCTCGTGCAATGGGTGGCGCCGCTCGCGTCGGAGGCCCCGGAGCTGATTGTCGCGGGATTGTTCGCGTGGAGGCTGAACACAAACGCGGGCCTCGGCGCGCTGGTCTCGTCGAAGGTGAACCAGTGGACGTTGCTCGTCGGGTCGTTGCCGCTTGTCTTCTCGCTCTCGGCCGGGGCGCTGAGCGGCCTGCCGATCGACGCACTGCAGCGCGAGGAGCTCTTCCTCACTGCGGCCCAGTCGATCTTCGCGGTCGCCGTGCTGACGAACAGGTCTCTCAGTGTGCGCGAAGCGTTCGCGCTCCTGGGCCTGTTCCTCACGCAGTTCGTCCTCGGTGGTGTGCTGCCCGACGCCTTGCGCGCCGTGGAACGGGTCGGCATCGGAGTGCTGTACCTCGGGCTGTCGGCCGTCGTGCTGTTCCAGCAGCGGCGCTACGTCCGGCCACTCGTACGCGACGGCTTGCGCACCAACGTCACCGAGCTGGTCCACGAACGCAACCAGGCTCCGGCCGAGGCCTGAGACCGATGAGCGAGCCGGAGCTCCACGACCGCGCCGTCGTCGAATGGCCGGCGGTTGCTCGCGGTGCCCTGCTTGGCCTGGCGCTCATCATCCCGACGACAATCGTCGGGGCCGTGCTCGACCGGTCGATCGACAACTTCGAGGACTCGGGCTGGCGGTTCCTGCTCGCCTTGCTCGTCATGGCCGCGTTCGTGCCGGCAGGCGCGCATGCCGCCCGGCTCGCCCGCAACGCGCCACTGACGAATGGGGCGCTCGCCGGCCTCGGCGCATTCCTGCTCTGGGTTCCGGTGCGCGTGGTCATCTGGCTGACGCGGGACGACAACCAGGGTCTCGTCAGCGGCAGGGATCCGGTCTTCCGGCTCGGTCAGGTCTTCGGCTTCGTCGTCCTGTCGACCGCGCTCGGGATGGTCGGCGGGTATCTGGCCTCACGCCGGCGGGGCACAACGCCTGATTCCGGTGGGAGTGCGCCTGATTCAGCGCGACAATAGAGGTGGTGGCGAGTCGGCCGGGCGGCCGCGTGCCGGACGCTTCGGCGTCCCGGCCCGAGGAACGTCCGGACTCCACCGGGCACGGTGCTGGGTAACAC
>JALZAA010000149.1 GCA_030948625.1 Actinomycetota bacterium | reverse complement strand
CCAAAACGGGGCGGGACACGGAAAGCGGGAGACCCCGTTCCCGTTTGGTGTCCCGTCTTACCATTTCCGGCCCCCCGATGGCGGTAGGCGGACCCCCGCGGCGCCTTCTACGCGTTGTCGTGCTCGATGCCGCCGGGCCCGCCGCACCAGAGAGCCAGGAACTGCCCGGACCCCGGTGCGCTAAGCGTGCGCGTGAAGTGCCGTTCTGGCGCGGCGCGACTGCTCGCGCGGTCAGGGTTTCACGAAGCGTTGCAAGAATGCGAGGGCGGTGTCGGCGACTTCGCGCCAGCCGTGATCGATGATGAGCGAGTGGCCACGACCCGGAATTTGGACGATCTCGGTCACACCTTCGTTTCGCCGTTGCCTCTTGTAGGAGGCGTTGGCGATGGCCCACGGGACGGTGTTGTCCTTCTCGCCATCCATGATCAACAGGGGCCCCCGATCAGGGTTCTTCGAGTTGACTTTCGCTTCGGTCCACGGATTCAGGTTCGCAGTCGCGGCCTGAAACAGCGGCGCGCCTGAACCTGGCACCGCGAAGGTGTTGTAGAGCTCGTGAGCCTCGGCTTCGCTCACCGCGTTCGCGAACGCGAAACGGAACTGCTCATAGGTGAGTGGGACCGCGCGGCCGTGGTTCGCGGGATTTCGGAGCACCGGCGCTGACGATTTGAGCGCCGAGATCGGCAACGGCAAGACGCCACGGAACGGCGCAGGATCGATCGCGACCGACGCTGCCCCGACGCCGCGGCCGGCGAGAATCTGAGTGAGCAGCCCGCCGAACGAGTGCCCGATGATGGCCGGCTTCGCCGTGAGCTTGCCGATGACGTCGTCGAAGTGATCTGCGATCTGGCCGACGGTCTTGTGCGCGAAGACTTCGGGATGTTGGTTCGCTTCGTCGACCGTGTTGGGATCGTCCGGCCAGCTCGGTGCGAGCGTCGTATAGCCGGCATCCTCGAACACCGCGCGCCACCGATCCCAACTGCTCGGCAGCAACCAGAGACCGTGCACGAACACCACGGGACTGCGCCCAGTCGAGTTCGCATTGTCGATTTGTCCGGCTTCGTACTCCGTGATCGCACCCATGATTCCCCCCTACCCGTGCCGCGCTGTGTCGCGGGGGAACTGAAGGACCGTCGTTGCTATTCCTGAGAGGCGTGCGCTGTTGACTGGATCCGCGGGAGAGAGGAAGACGCCGTGGACAACGTTCCGGAGCTCGGCAACATCTAGTGACAACACTTGCCCCCGTGATCCGTCGCTCAGTATGAGACGAATGGTCACCTGCAGGGCGCAACGCGAGGTGAGGAGGATTCCATGACGATCGCGGTGATCTTCGAGTTCCCCAAGGACTCGATCAACAAATACGACACGATCCTCGAGCTCGAGCCGCAGACCAAGGATCAGCCGGCACGGTCATCCCACGTCTCCTACGAGTTGCCAGGCGGGGGTTTCGGCGTGGTCGACGTGTGGGACTCCGAGGAAGCCTTCGGGAAGTTCGGCGAAATCCTCATGCCGGCGATCGAGAAGGCTGGCATTGACACCTCGGTACAGCCGAGGATCTTCGCGGTCCACAACACGATGTGAGCAGATCGGACTCCGCCTGCGGCGAGACGGAGAGATCACGCTCCCCCGCGGACGCGGCGCGAAGATCTCGATCACGTACGGACCTCAGACGAACCTCGCGATGGCATCCACGCTGAGGACCCAAGGAAAACGACCGCTGACCAGCCGGTTCGGAGTGGGCGCTGCAGGGCTCGAACCTGCGACCTCCGCCTTGTAAGGGCGATCGTTGTACCTCGATGACCTGCATGCCAACGCGAAATTGCAGGTCAGTGCCGGATCCTGGGTACCGCACGCGACCGTGAACGACCGTGGTTGACCGCCGGTTAGGGCACGCGGAGGGCACGGATCTCGTCGAGCCCATCTCCGATCGTCACACGGACAGATCGCCGGTTAGGTGCGCATCGCGTCCCAGGTCCGAGGTGTTCTGCTCGTCGTTATGTGTGTGGCCGAGACTCAGTGGGCGCGATCGGGGTTGGCGGCGAGTGCCAACTGTTGGGAAACGGCCTCGTCGTTGTGCGCTGGGTTCAGGTGGGGTGCGGGCGTTTCAAGCAGTCAGGCGGGCGAGGAGGTCTGAATTTGTTGCCGTTTCTCGGATGGCTCGTGTCTCCTCGACTTGGTTCGTGTGAACCGCGCGAGCCCGTGACGACGGCCTGGACCGGGGGTGTGACGTAGCAAGCCGTTTGGACACGCGCCATGGCCGTTCTTGTCCCGTCCGTTGCCGATTGTCACCGGGCCGACGGGTTCGGGACGGACGTGTCGATCCTGTCTGTGAGTCGTTACGCCCCAGCGCGGATCGTGGATGGGCACGAGTCGAGCCTCGCCGATGACGCCGTGGAGTTGCGCAAGTAAACGGTCGATCGTTGAAAGCACCATTGCCATCACTTCCTTTTGTTCACGGTTCCAGGAAGAGGTGGCGGATGGCCCGGAGAGGCAGGACATACCTGCTCGAACTAGGCGTCGCTCCCAAGAGAAACCTGCCCGCGACTGACGCCGACAGGCTAGGACTCGATCGATCCTTCGGCAACGGCCCCCGTGACCGCCCGAGGTTTCCGTGGATTTTCGCGACACTCCGGCGTATATGCACGTCTTTCGTGCGTCTACCGCCTTGTGGGCAGGCACATCATGAGGTGAGCGGACGTTGATGGAGGGCCGGCGGGTTGAGTTCGACATCCGCGTCGAACCAACTGAATGAGCGAGACGGAGACATGTGGTGACAGGCATTGTGAAATGGTTCAACAGCGAAAAGGGCTATGGGTTCATCAGCCGTGACGGGGGCGCGGACGTCTTCGTCCACTACTCGGCGATCCAGGGCGAGGGCTACCGCAATGTCGACGAGGGCCAAAGAGTCCAGTTCGACATCGGTGCGGGCCGCAAGGGCGAAGAAGCACAAAACGTGCAGGCCGTGTAGAGCGCCCGACCAAAGAAAAGGATCACAGTCGCGCGAGCGGGCAGTGTCTGCTTGACGCTATGAGCGCAACACGCTGACCCCAGAGGGGCAGGTGGGTAAATGACCCGGGTGTTCGTCCTCGACGACCACGACATAGTCCGACGCGGCCTCAAGGAACTGCTGGAAGACAGTGGCGACATCGAGGTCGTTGGCGAGGCCGGCACCGCCGACGAGGCGCGGTCGGGAATTCCATTAGCGGAACCAGATGTCGCGGTGCTCGATGTCCGGTTGTCCGACGGCAGCGGCGTAGAGGTCTGCCGTGAGATTCGCTCACAGCATCCCGAGATCAACTGCGTCATGTTCAGCGCGTTCGACGACGAGGTGGCGATCGTCGAGTCAATCTTGGCGGGCGCGTCCGGCTACGTGCTCAAACAGATCAAAGGTGGCGACATCGTGAACGCGGTGCGCATGGTCGCGAGCGGCGAGTCGCTGTTCGAACCCGCATTCAAAGTTCGGGTACTCGACGATGCCACGAGTACGAGCTCGGCGGGAAGAGCAATGCGCGCGGCCGTGGCACCAGCCACCGTGACACTTCCTGGAAGCGGCCGGGACTGAACTGTCTTCCGCGCACAGAACACGACACCTAATAACCCCGGTCCTCGACGACCAGGGCGCACCGATCGGCACCTCTGGAGCCGGCCGCCTGGCATCAGGGGTCACTTACCGACGCCGTTGTGGGTAAGTGTGACGTCGCTCGGTTCGCCCTTGCCGTCACAGGTCTCGGCTCGGGGTCGTCAGCGCGACGAGGGAACCGCCTTGGGATCGAGTTAGGCGTGCCCGATCACTTCCCGCGTCTCGATCCTGTCGAGCTTGACTCCCGTCGTCGGTGAGCTATCGGGCTGGATGAGACCAGCTGCCTCCCGGGCGGCTTGCTCGCTTTCCCACAACGTCACCGAGATGCCCTTGCCGTCGACGGGCTCCAACCAGTAGCCGGCCACAAACCCCGCGGTCTGACTGATTCGCGGGATCACCTGCTTGTGCAGGCCCCTTCGCGCGGGGTCAGCTTGGCTCGCATCTACGTTCACGAAGACGACGTTTGCGTGCACCGTGCTCCCTTCGCCGCTTATGGGATCGTCGCACCCATCTGCTGAGCGCGCAACGGTGTGGGTCACGCGACTCGGCAACCACGCCGGGGACCGGTTCTTCCAGGCGCGGACGCGTCACTCTCGAAAGACGATGCGCGCGAGGCGGCCTGCAATCACTGAGCCTCGCGCGCGCATCGTTTTCGCGAATTGAGCTACCTGAAGGCGCGAGGGGCACGAAATGGCAACGCTAGAAAGCGAGGCCTGCTCGGGTGCGATTAGACGCGCAGAACTGCCTCGTCGGCGTCTGTGACTTGCTGGTAGGCCCGGGCAAGACGATCGCGCGCGTCGTCGATCTGTTGCTGGGTGAGATCCTCGACCACGAGGAGATGTTGAACGGCATCGCTCGCTTCGCGCAGTCGGCGGTGGGCTGCGACGACGTCCGCGCGTTCGACCATGAGACGAGGCTAGCTCCGACGCGATGCGGGGTTGTCTGCGACCGGGGTTGCGCCACGACCTCGCCGTGTTGGTGAGGGTCGTATGCTGCGAGTGTCGTTGGCGGGTCGCTTGGGCTTGCGGCTCTACGGAAGGAAGTGACCGAGTTGGCCACAGGAACGGTGAAGTTCTTGAACGCCGAGAAGGGTTTCGGCTTCATCTCGCGTGAGGAGGGCGACGACGTGTTCGTCCACTTCTCTGCCATTGAGGGCACGGGCTACAAGAGCCTCGAGGAAGGCCAACGCGTCGAGTTCGACGTCGGTCCCGGCAAGAAAGGCGATGAAGCCCGCAACGTTCGGGCCGTCTAGGCCGTCGGCCGGGCGACCGAGTCAAGCATCGTCATGGCCCGGACGCAGGGCGTCAGGGACGACGACCACGACCTCGTCGCCTTGTACCTGACCGATGTAGGCCGACACGCGCTGCTCACCAAAGACGATGAGGCCCGACTGGCCAAACTGATCGAGGCGGGCGCCGATGCTCGGCGCCAGCTTCGGGATCCGGGTGGGACGAGTCCTGGGCGCCGGCGCGCGCTTTGCCGGATGGTGCGGGCCGGCGACGATGCGCGCCGCACGTTCGTGCAGGCGAACCTGCGGCTGGTCGTCTCGCTCGCCAAGAAATACCAGGCGTCCGGTGTCCCGTTGCTGGATCTGATCCAGGACGGCAACCTCGGACTGATCCGCGCCGTCGCCAAGTTCGAGTGGCGCAAAGGCTTCAAGTTTTCGACCTACGCCAC
>JALZAA010000396.1 GCA_030948625.1 Actinomycetota bacterium | reverse complement strand
CCAGAGGCTTCGAGCCTTCCCTCCGGCCCCACCGGGAGCATCGAGGAGCGCGCCGTCCGAGCGACCCTCGCCTGCGTCGCACGCCACGGCCTCGCCAAGACCACCGTCGACGATGTCGCTCGCGAGGCCGGCTGCGCACGGGCCACGCTGTACCGTTACTTCGGCGGCAAGCGCGAGTTGGTGCGGATCACGGTCGCGTACGAGGCCGTGCGCATCGCCGCTGACGTTCGCGCCGCCGGCGAGGCCGAATCCACGCTCGAGGACGCAGTCGTCGCCATGTCGGTGCGAGCGGCTCGCGCGCTGCGCGAGCACCAGGCGTTGCAGTTCATCTTCGCCTTCGAGCCCGAGCTCGCTCTCCCGCACGTCACCTTCGACGCCGGCAACCGGTTCCTCGTCGGCGCCGGCGCCGCCCTCGCACCCGCGCTCACCCGCTTCGTCCCACCCGAGCGGGCGGAGCGCGCAGGCGAGTGGCTGGCGCGCATCGTGCTCACGCACGCCCTCGCGCCGAGCAGTCCTATCGATCTGACCGACGAAGCTGAGGCACGCGCACTCGTTCACGAGTTCGTGGTGCCCGGCCTCGTCGGTGACGAGACCGCCAGCAATATCAGTCACGCCACGTAGGGGGTACGTCCCATGGCCACCAACCACGAGATTCTGGGCCGCAACGAAGTCGATGACCTCGAGGCGATCCTCGCGATCACCAACTCCGACGTCGACGAGGTGCAGCATCTCGTTCAGTCGAACGGCGACGCCATCTTCACGTGGGACTACGACCGCAGTCGGCCGGCGCTCGGCAAGCTGTACGAACGGGCGAAGAAGTCGCAATGGAACGCGCAGACCGACCTGCCGTGGGACACCGACGTCGACCAGGAGCACGTCGTTCTGAACAACGCGCTGGCGAACAACATGACGTTCGGCAGCGAGCTCGACACGAAGGGCACCCCGTTCGAGAAGTGGGGCGACGCGGAGTGGCTCGCCTTCGGCGTGCAGTCGCAGAACTGGACCCTGTCGCAGTTCCTCCACGGCGAGCAGGGCGCGCTGATCTGCACGGCGAAGGTCGTCGAGACCGTTCCCTGGATCGACGCCAAGTACTACGCGGCGACGCAGGTGATGGACGAGGCCCGGCACGTCGAGGTGTTCGCGAAGTACCTCGACGAGAAGCTGTCCGGCCATTACCCGATCAACGCGCACCTGAGGCTGCTCCTCGACGACATCATCAAGGACCCGCGGTGGGACATGACCTACCTCGGCATGCAGATCATGGTCGAGGGCCTCGCGCTGGCCGCCTTCGGGTTCATCCAGCAGATGACCACTGAGCCCCTGCTGAAGCAGCTTCTCCGCTACGTGATGAGCGACGAAGCCCGCCACGTGGCGTTCGGCGTGCTCTCGCTGCAGGAGTACTACAAGGAGTTGAGCGGCCCGGAGATCCGTGAGCGGCAGGAGTTCGCCTTCGAGGCCGCCGTGCGCATGCGCGACCGGTTCCTCCAGCAGGAGGTGTTCGAGCACTTCGGTGTCGACGTGAAGGACGCCGTGCACCTCGTGATGCAGGCACCGGACCGCAAGGTGTTCCAGTCGATGCTGTTCTCGAAGATCGTGCCCAACTGCAAGAAGCTTGGTCTGCTCGACGCCGGCGACGGCTGGCTGCGGGAGCGGTTCACCGAGCTGGGCGTGATCCAGTTCGAGGACTGGACCGACACCGGCGAGGAGTACTCGACCCTCGACGAGGTCTCGAAGGACCGCGAAGCTGCGAGCGCGTAGCGAGAAGAGGGTGGAGTGAGCGCAAGGAGCGAAGCTCACTCACCCATGACGTGCGATCACTAGCATTCGGCGCAATGAACGACGCCGTGCGTATCGTCTTCCTCGGCGGGCTCGGCGAGATCGGCCGGAACTGCTTCTGCCTCGAGGTCGAGGGCCGAATCCTCGTCGTCGATTGCGGGCTGATGTTCCCCGACCCCGCCATGCCCGGCGTCGACCTCGTCCTGCCCGACTTCACCTATCTGCGCGAGAACGCCGACCGCGTCGAGGGCGCCATCCTCACGCACGCGCACGAGGACCACGCCGGTGCGCTGGCGTACCTCCTGCGCGATGTCGCATTGCCGATCTACGGCACCGAGCTCTCGCTCGGTCTGGCTCGCGGCCGCATCGAGGAAGCGGGATTACTCGACCGCACCGAGTTCATCCCGATCTTCGACGGCGAGCGCCGCCGGATCGGGCCGTTCGACTGTCAGTTCGTGCCCGTCACGCATTCCGTCCCGCACTCGCTCGCCACCGCGTACTTCACTCCCGCCGGCACGATCCTCCATACGGGCGACTTCAAGCTCGACCTGAACCCCGTCGACGGGCGCAAGACCGATCTCGCGCTCCTGGGCGAGATCGCACGGCGCGACGGCGGCATCAGGCTCCTGCTGTCCGACTCGACGAACGCGGAACGGCCCGGGTTCACGCCGTCGGAGTCGACGGTCGGAGAAGCTATGCAGGATCTGTTCCGGTCGCATCAGCGCCGGCGATTCATCGTCGCCTGCTTCGCGTCGCACCTCCATCGCGTCCAACAGGTCGCTCGCGCAGCGCTCGACGCAGGGCGCCACATCTCTTTTCTGGGCCGCTCGATGGCGCAGAACGTCACGCTGGCACGCGAGATGGGGCTGCTCGACGTCCCGTCCGGGCGCGTCGTCGATATCGAGGACGCTGCCAAGTACGAGCCGAGCGAGCTCTGCATCATCTGCACCGGGTCGCAAGGCGAGCCGATGAGCGCCCTCTCTCTCATGGCGGCGCACGAGCACCGATGGGTGAAGGTCAGCGAGGACGACATCGTCGTCATCTCGGCCCACGCGATCCCCGGCAACGAGGCGAACGTGTCACGAGTCATCGACTCGCTGCACCGCACCGGCGCTGAAGTGGTCCACGGCGGAACCGCGCCCGTGCACGTCTCGGGGCATGCATCACGCGAGGAGCTCAAGTTCATGCTCAATCTCGCCCAACCGGAATGGTTCGTGCCCGTGCACGGCGAGTACCGGCACATGGTCCACCACGCCGGCCTGGCGCGCGAGGTCGGGCTGCCCGCAGATCGCGTCATCATCTGCGAGGACGGCGACGTGCTGACCCTTGCCCCGAAAGGTCGAGGCGTCGCCATCGACGTCGACCGGCGTGCGGTCCCTTCCGGCTACCTGTACGTCGACGGCATCGTCGGCGATGTCGGGCACGGAGTGCTCCGGGACCGGCGCAGCCTGGCGCGGGAGGGCGTCGTCGTCGTGATCGTGACCGTCGACGCGGTCTCGGGCGAGATCGTCACGGGCCCGGAGATCGTGACCCGCGGTTGGGTCTACGCGCCCGAGGCGGAGGAGCTGCTCGAGGACGCGAAGGCTGCCGTGCGCGAGTCGCTCGAAGACGCGGCCCAGGAGGGCGCCACCGACTTCGAGACCCTTCGCCGGCACGCCCGGCGTGCGCTCGGCCGGTTCATCAACGAACGCACGAAGCGCCGCCCCGCCGTGATCCCTGTCGTCATGGAGGTGTGACCCGCGCGGTGGCGACCATCCGCGATTGGTCGAACTTCATCGCCGATCGGGTCGCGATGGTCACCGGCGGCGGCGGGGGAGTGGGCGAGGCGATCTGCATCCAGCTCGCCCGAGCCGGCGCCGAGGTGTGGGTGAACGACCTGTACGGCGACCGGGCCGAGAAGGTCGTGCACCAGATCGAAGAAGAAGGTGGGAGCGCCCACCCCGTTGTCGCCGACGTCACCGACCGCGACGCGGTGCCGGCCATGGTCCGCACCACCGGGCCCGTCGACATCCTCGTGAACAACGCCGGCATCCCGCCCGAGGGCATCACGGTGAAGTCGTTCGTCGAGACCGGCCCCGACGAGTGGGACCCGCTCATCCGCCTGAACCTCGCCGCCGTGCTCGGCGTCACCCGCGCCTATCTGCCGGGGATGATCGAGAGGGACTGGGGGCGGATCCTCACGATCGTCTCCGACGCCGGCCGTCGCGGCGAACGCAAGCAGGTCGTGTACGGCGCAGCTAAAGCGGCGGCGATGGGGTTCTCCAGAGGACTGGCGGCCGAGGTCGGTGAGCACGGCGTCACCGTGAACTGCTTGTCACTCGGCACGATGAAGCACGGGCCGTTGGCCGATGCGATCGAGCGCCGGCCCGAACTGGAGCAGAAGCTGGCCCGGCGCTACCCCGCCGGACGCATCGGCCGCGTGTCCGACCCCGCGCCGCTGGCCGTCCTGCTGTGCAGCGACGCCGCCGAGTGGATCACCGGCCAGGTGTACCCGGTGGACGGCGGCTACTTCCCCGCCCTCTAAGCGGTTCGGCCCTCTTAGTGGCCTGGGTATCCAGCTGAGTCTGGTGAGGCCAGTGTTACTGTCAGGGCTCTATGGCTGCGCCTGCACGGACGCGCCGGCGGAAGCCCGCCGGCAAACGACGCGGTCGTTCGCCGCGGCGTGCTCCGGCGAGGCCGACCGCCTGGGAGCGAACGCGGGAGGCGGCCGGCCTCCAGCTCCAGGGCCACGGTGCCGACACCATCGCCGTCGGGCTCGTCATCCTCGGCGTGCTCACGGTGCTCGGGCTGGCGTCGGACCTCGCGGGCCCGGTCGGTGGGTTCCTGGCCGACGGCAGCGCCACCCTGCTCGGTCGGGGGCGGCTCGCACTCCCCGCCGCGTGCTTCGGGTTCGCGGTCCTCCTCTTCGCCGAGCGCGGCCCGTTGCGGCGCGCCGGCGGCGCGCTGGACGACGAGTACGACGACGGGGAGGAAGACGAGCCGCGGGCGCCCGCGCCCCTGCGGATCGGTCTGGGCCTCGGGCTCATGCTGTTCGCCGCCGTGGGTCTCCTCCACCTCAGCGGCGGCAGTCCCAACATCGGGTCGTCGGTCGACAAGCTGCGCAACGCCGGGGGGTTGTTCGGCGCGGCGGTCGCCGCACCGCTCCGCGCCGGCGCCAGTGCCGTTGGCGCGGCGGTGATCCTCTGCGGTGTGGGCGTGCTCGGCGCGCTGCTCGCACCCGGCGTGCCGATGCGGCGCGTGCTCCACGCGATCGCGGGCGCGCTGCGCTGGGCAGCCGATGTCGCCGGGTCGCTGTTCCACCTCGGTGTCGAGGCGGCTGACGCCTCGGGCGAGAGGGCCGTCGAGGCCCGCGAGCACGTCGTGCCCGACGAGGAGCCTGCTGAAGAGGAAGACGACGTCGAGCCCGCGCCGCGGTCGACCGTGCCCTACGACGAGGGCGTGGAGTCAGATCCGGAGCCGCCCACCCCGGCCGTCAAGACGACCGTCGAGGCGGGCGGCCAGGTCGCAATCGACCTGGGGCCGTCGTACCGGCCCGGTACCTGGAAGCTGCCGCCTGCGAACGTGCTCAAGCGGAGCTCGAAGCAGGAGATCGACCGCCGGTTCGTGGAGGAAGGCGGCGCGGTGCTCGAGTCGACGCTGGCCGAGTTCGGCGTCGCGGCTCGGCTCTCCGGGATGACCGTCGGGCCCACGGTCACCCGCTACGAGCTGGAGCTCGCGTCGGGCGTGAAGGTCAACCGGGTCACCGGCCTCAGCCACGACATCGCCTACGCCATGGCATCGCCCGACGTCCGCATCCTCGCCCCGATCCCGGGGCGCAGCGCAATCGGCGTCGAGGTCCCGAACCGGCAGCGCCAGCTCGTGACGCTCGGCGACCTGCTCGTCACCGACGACGCGAAGCTCGCCACGCACCCGCTCGAGGTCGCGCTCGGTCGCGACATCTCCGGGAAGCCCGTCATGTTGAACCTCACGGCGATGCCCCACCTGCTCATCGCGGGCGCGACGGGCGCGGGAAAGTCGAGCTGCATCAACTCGATCGTGACGTCGATGCTCATGCGCGCGACGCCCGACCAGGTCCGCATGATCCTCGTCGACCCGAAGCGCGTCGAGCTCGGCGCGTACAACGACTTGCCGCACCTCCTCACCCCAGTGGTCACGAACCCGAAGCGGGCTGCCAACGCACTCGACTGGGCCGTGCGGGAGATGGATATGCGTTACGAGCTGCTCGCCGAGGTCGGCGTGCGCGACATCGCCGGCTACAACGCAGCGTTCGACAGGGGCGACCTCGCCACGCCCGACGAGCCCGACCCGGTGACGGGCCGGGGGTACGAGCGCCTGCCGTACATCCTCGTCGTCGTCGACGAGCTGAACGACCTGATGATGGTGGCGGCGCGCGACGTCGAGGCGAGCGTATGTCGCATCGCGCAGATGGCCCGCGCCGTCGGGATCCACCTCGTGATCGCGACGCAGCGCCCTTCGGTCGACGTGATCACCGGCGTCATCAAGGCCAACATCCCGAGCCGGCTCGCGTTCTCGGTCACGAGCCTCGCCGACTCGCGGGTGATCCTCGACCAGGCGGGCGCCGAGAAGCTGATCGGCCAGGGCGACATGCTGCTCGTCAGCGCCTCCTCGAGCCGGCCGCAGCGGATCCAGGGGTCCTGGGTCGACGAGGAGTGCATTCGCAAGGTCGTCGCGCACTGGCGCCGCCAGGTTCCCCAGCCCGAGTACGTCGAAGGGGTCGCAGGTGACGACCGGCCCGGCGGCAGCGCGGGCGCCGACGTCGGCGATGACGACGACCTGCTGGCGCAGGCGATGGAGCTGGTGGTCCGGAGCGGGCTCGGATCGACGAGCATGCTCCAGCGCAAGCTCCGGGTCGGCTTCGCCCGCGCCGGTCGGCTCATGGACCTCCTCGAGCGCAAGGGGATCGTTGGCCCATCGGAGGGCTCGAAGGCTCGAGCCGTGCTCATGACGGTCGAGGAGTTCGAGGAGCTGCAAGAACGCGTCTGAACCCTCTGCGCGAGCTCGACCTGCGAGGCTTTCCTTCACAATGAGCGATCGCGGCCGACGCCCGCGCAGCGTGCTCACCACCGTCTGGATCCTGCTCGCCTGCGCCGCGCTGGGCACCGGCATCGGGTTGGTCGTCCGTTCCGTGCGCGACGGCGACGGCGGTCCGCGTGCGATCAAGGTCCGGCCGGCGCTTCGCGGACCGCAGAGCGCGGCCGCGCTGTGGTTGTTCGGCGCGACGACCGTGCGACTCGACCCGACGACGTTGTCGGACGCGCGCGACGCCGGCTTCCGCGCCTTCGGCTCCGTCCTCGGTGGCGAAGGCGTCGTGTATCTGTTCGACCCCGGCACGGGCCACGTCGGCGTGGTCGACGCCACCCGCAATCGGATCGTCGGCGAGACGACCGTGCCGGTGCAGAGGGGAGTCGACGTCGACGTCATGCCTGTTCTCGCCGTTCAGGGAGGGGCGCTGTGGCTCGTGACCGGTCCGGGACGCCTCACCCGCTACGAGCTCGCGACCGGTGGTACCACCGATGTGGTGCTGCCCACCGATGTGGTGTCCGCAGAGGCGGCAGGTGGGCCACCGGCGCCGGGCGCCACGCGGGTGGTCGCCGACGACGAGGCCGCGTGGGCCGTGTACGACCTCGGCGTCACCGGTAACCCGCCGATCACGGCGGTCGTGCGCCTGACGCCCGACGGGACCGTCACGATGCGCGCCGCGCTGCCGCCAACCCTCCCCGCGGGTTCCCGCCTCGCGCCACAGGCCGTCGCCATCGGCGACGGCGCCGTCTGGATCGTCGGGAATGCGGGCGCGGTCGCCGTCGACGCCGGCACGCTTGCCGTCAGGAACAGCTTCGACGTGCAGTCACCAACGCCGGTCGAGCTTCACGATGCGGCGATCGCCGCCGGGTCACTCTGGAGCTACGACGCGCTGAGCGGCGAGCTGCTCGACATGGGCATCGACGATGGCCAGGTGCGACGGCGGATCACGCTCGTCGACGGGCCCCCGGCGCGACTGCCGGCGCCGGCCCAGATCGTCGCCGGCGGCGATGTCCTGTGGGTGCGGGTTCGCGTCGGCGACCCGACGGCGCTCCAGCAGCGCGTCACGCGCATCGACGCGCGGACGGGCGAGATCACCGGGCGCTTCGACGCGCCGCCGGAGTTGGAAGTGGGCGCGATCGCGGTCAGCCGCGCGCCGCCGTAGTCATCGACACGACCGAGCCGAACGCGAAGCGGGGCGCCCCGAAGGGCGCCCCGTCCGCTACTCGGGGGCGACCGGCGTCGTTGACGGTCGCGCCGCGGAGAGCTGGGTCAGGCGGCTCGGCGCAACGGCCGGTGCTCGCCCAGGGTCTCGTCTCGGGTCGCGTGGTCGTGGGTCAAGTAGGCGAAGACCGCCCGCCAGCCCACGGTCGCCCCCGCGACCATGAAGCCCGTGATCCAGGTGCCGAGCGTGTCGTTGCGCACGGCGATGCCAAAGCTGGCGAACAGGGAGTAGTCGAGAGCGACAACTACCCCGACCGCAGCGACGAATGTGAGCAGCGACTTCCAGGCCTGCAGACGCGGGACGCCGTCGACGAGGAAATCAACCACCTTCACGGTGCCCAGCGCGAGCAGGGCAACGATCGCGAAGTCGTACATGTGCCACCTCCAAGGTGACCGGAAGGCTCTTCGCCCTCCAACCCATTCCGACCTCGGGGGGTCCACGAAGGTGACACGTCTGGTGGCCCATTGTTCACGCCCAGACCTTGCCGGGAGGCCGCTTGTAGGATTTCGGACGTGGCCGTGGCTCCAGACCCCGAGATCCCGACGCGGTTTCACGTCGAGACCCTGGGCTGTCCAAAGAACGCCGTCGATTCCGACAAGCTGACCGCCGCCCTGCTCGCCGATGGGCTCGAGCCGGCGACGTCGCCCGAGGAGGCGGAGCTCGTCGTCGTCAACACGTGTGCGTTCGTCGAGGCTGCCCGGCAGGAGTCCATCGACGTCGCGCTGGCCCTGGCCGAGACCCGCAAGCCGGGCGCCAAGCTCGTCGTGACCGGCTGCATGGCCGAGCGCTATGGCGCCGAGCTCGCCGCCGCGCTCCCCGAGGCCGACGCCGTCGTCGGATTCGGCGGCGAGGGGGCGCTCGCCGACGTGGTGCTGAAGCGGAAGCCGACGGGCGTCCGAGACCTGCTGGAGCTGCCCCGACCGACACCGGCGTCGCCGTGGGCGTACGTGAAGATCGCCGAGGGCTGCGACCGCGCCTGCGCCTTCTGCGCCATCCCGTCGTTCCGCGGCAAGCAGCGCTCGCGATCGCCCGAGGCGATCGAGGCCGAAGCCCGCGCGCTCGTGGAGGGCGGCGCGGCCGAGCTGGTGCTCGTGGCCCAGGACCTCGCGTGGTACGGCCGCGACGCCGACGAGCCCGGCTCGCTGGCGCCACTGCTCCGCCGCCTCGACGCGCTGTCGGGCGACGGTCTGGCCCGGATCCGCCTCCTCTATCTCTATCCGAGCGAGGTGCACGACCCGTTGGTGTCGACGATGCTCGAGCTGCCCACGGTCGTGCCGTACTTCGACTTGTCGTTGCAGCACGCCTCGGCACCATTGTTGCGGCGCATGAAGCGCTGGGGGAGCGGCGAACGCTTCGTCACGATGATCGAGAGCATCCGGGCGCGCGTCGCCGACGCCGCGTTCCGATCCTCGTTCATCGTCGGCTTCCCCGGCGAGACCGAGCGCGACCACGACCAGCTGCTCGGGTTCCTCGACCAGGTGCAGCTCGACTGGGCCGGCTTCTTCCCGTTCTCGCGCGAAGACGGCACGCCGGC
>JALZAA010000388.1 GCA_030948625.1 Actinomycetota bacterium | reverse complement strand
TGAAGAAGTCGGTGGTGACCACGATCGCGAGGTCGTCGCGCAGCCGGTAGACGGCGGCGTCGTCGGACGTCTCCATGCCGACGAGCAGGTCGGGGTCGGCCGGCGGCCCGAGGCCCTGCACGAGGCCGAGCACCGTGCGCAGGTCGTCGGGCGAGAGCTTGCACGCACAGCCGGCGCCGTGCGAGAAGCGCGTCAACCGAACGGGCTCGGTTGTGGTCACCCGCCGATGCTACGACGCGCCGGCGCGCTGATCGTCTAGCCGGGGCGGACGGCGTCGACGACGCCGCCGGTCCCGCCGACGAACTTCACCGCGTTCGGGTTGTTCCGGTAGCTGGTCGCGTGCACATAGCCGCCGCCCACCCAGATGCCCACGTGCGCGCTCCAGCTGCTCGTGGTGATGAGATCACCGGGTTGGAGTGAGCCCAGGTCGACGTGCGGATACGCGCTGCCCTGGCCGCCCGAAATCCTCGGGATCTCGAGTCCGCCGGCCTGCCACGACGAGTAGGTGAGGCCCGAGCAGTCGAAGCAGTTGGGCCCGAAGCGCTCGGACGTGTTGCAGTACGGCTTGCCCACTTGCGATTGCGCGAACGAGGCCGCCGCTCCCGCGCCGCCGCTCCCGAGCGGGGGCGGTCCTCCGCCGACCTTCTCCGTTGCACGGGCAGCGGTGGACGCCCCGAGCACGGAAGCCATCTCGCCCTGGACCTGGTCGAGGAGCCGCTGCTGGCCGGCGGCGGCGCCCTCGGCGTCCGCCTTGGCCTGGGCGATGGCGTCGCGCTCGGCCGACGCGTCAGTGCGCGCCTTGTCGGCTTGGTCGCGTACCACTTGAAGGTCGCGCTTCGCCGCACTCAGCTGCTCGATCAGCCCGGCGTCGTGGTTGGCGGCGACGTCGGTGTACTTCGAGCGCGCAGTGACGTCCTTGGCATCGTCGGTGTTGAGGGCGTCGAAGGGTCCGCTGCCGCCGGCCACCTTGTAGATCGACGCCGCCCGGCCGTTGATGAGCGATTTAATGCGGACGATCTCGTCCTTGGCGGGCTGCATTCGCGCATCGGCGTCGGCGACCCTGGCCTCCGCGTCGTCGGCGCGCTTCTGGGCGTCGGCGAACTGTTGGCCGAGCGAGGCGACTTTCTGGTTGCTCGCGTCGAGATCCCTCTCGAGCTGAGCGGCCCGGGCCCGGATGTCGTTGCTGGGCTGGGCCTGCCCGAGTCCGGGTGACAGGAGTGTCAGCACCAGCCCGAGCGCGAGTGTTGCGACGATCCGGACGGGCCGGAGCCTCATGTATGTGCTTCTCCTTGACTGCTACCGCCACCAGCAAGGTCGAGCGCTGTCGTCGGGGGACCGACCCCAACAACAAACCCGTACGCCTCTGAAGCCTCAGGGGTCGTGCGGGTCGGGGCGCACCCTAGACAAAGCCCCCGGTACATGCCAGTGCGCCGCGAAGAAGCAGGTCAGGGCGGTTTTGCGAAGATCGGGCGGTTCGCGTCAGGCGGGCCAGCCCGGCGTCGTCGCCGGATCGCCGGGTCCGGCGACCTCGGGCACCGACCACGCCATGGCCTTGCTCACGGCCCGCGCCACCTGCTGCCACTCGCGCGGGTCCCATCCCTCCGCCGCGGCAACGAGCGACGTGTCCTGCGCGAGGTGCACGAACGCCGGGAGACGCTCGAGCCCGAGGCTCTGCACGAGCGCGCGGTCGGGGTCGACGAAGACGAGCACCTCGTCGGCGGCGTCGGCGAGGATGCGGCGCGCCACGGTGGGAGGGCCGGTCACGCAGTACCCGGCGCGGCAATCGGCGTCGCGGAAGACACGAAAGATGCGTCGCGCGACAGGCACCCAGTCCGACGCTTCGGGGCGCGAAGGCAGGATCACGAGCGTGAGGTGGAACATCGTGGCCCAGTCGTCGAGCGTGCGCGTGACGCCTTTGAGGCTCGTGAGCTTCAGCGACGGGTCGGGGTTCTTCGCCACGGCCCGAAAGGTAGCGCGGCGATAGTGTGCGTCTCGTGGCGAGCCGGCGCGACGCCATCAAGATGAGCGACGAGCAGATCAGGGAATTTCTCGACGCGGGCCGCGATCTCCAGGTGGCGTCGATCAACGCCGACGGGACACCGCACCTCGTCACCATGTGGTACGCGATGCACGACGGCGAGGTCGCGTTCTGGACCTACGCGAAGTCGCAGAAGGTCGTGAACCTGCAGCGCGACCCGCGGCTCTCCGTGCTGGTGGCGACGGGCGAGCGTTACGAACAGCTCAAGGGCGTCTCGATCGCGGGTGAAGCCCAGATCGTCGACGATCCCGACGAGGTGTTGCGCTACGGCGAGGCCGTGTACGAGCGCTACTGGGGACCGCTCGACGACACGGTGCGCGAAGGCGTGCGGGCGATGGGGGCCAAGCGTGTCCTGATCGTCGTGAAGCCGGAGAAGGTCCTGAGCTGGGACCACGGCAAGCTGGGGGGTGCGTACTGATGGGCGAGATGGTCACGTTCCGGAGCAACGGCGGGGAGGCGGACGGCTACCTCGCGGTGCCGGAATCGGGGAGCGGCCCGGGCGTCGTCGTGATCCAGGAGTGGTGGGGCCTGAACGACCAGATCAAAGAAGTCTGCGACCGGTACGCGACCGAAGGGTTCGTCGCGCTCGCGCCCGACCTGTACCACGGGGAATCGACTGCGCCGCCCAAGGCCGACGAGGCCGGCCAGCTCATGATGTCGCTCAACATCGAGCAGGCGGCCAAGGACATGGCCGGCGCCGTCGACTACCTGATGAGCCACGACGCCGTCACCGGCGACGGCGTGGGTGTCGTCGGCTTCTGCATGGGCGGCGGACTGGCGCTGTGGCTGGGCACGCTCCGGCCCGACGCGGTCAAGGCCGTCGTCTCGTACTACGGGATCATCCCGTGGCCCGCCGCGCAGCCCGACTACTCGAAGCTGCGCGCCGCGGTGCAGGGGCACTACGCCGAGAACGACGACTTCGCCGACCCGGAGACGGTGCGCAAGCTGGAGGAGGAGCTGAAGGGCCTCGGCAAAGAGGTGGAGTTCTACACGTATCCCGGCGTGGACCACGCGTTCACGAACCACCACAGTCCGGACGTGTTCCACGAAGAGCACTCCGAGGCGGCCTGGCGCCGCACCATCGACTTCTTCCGCCGCCACCTCTCCTCCTGAGGGAGCGGTGACGTCTACCCGAGTCCGATGGCCTTCAGCATGCTCGGGGGCATGACGTCCTGACCCTGCGCGAGCAGGGCGGCGCGCTCGACATTAATGGCGTCGCGCTCGCGTTCGATCCAGGAGTCCCACGGTCCGGGCGGGATCGCGGTCGGGTCGCCGTTGGCGGCGACGCACGCCCGCAGATAGTCCTGGAGCTCACGGATCTCGCGTTCGCCGCCGATGGGGCCGTGCCCGGGGACGATCGTGTCGGCGAGCTCCGCGACCGCATCGAGCATGTCGGCCCACGTGGCGGGATCGCCCTGGAACGCGAGCGGCGTCACGCCGAAGAAACACAGGTCACCGGCGAAGCACACGTCGGCGTCTGCGACGAGCACGATGACGTCGCCCTCGGTGTGGCCGCTCGCCGGCAGCACCTCGACGCGCGGGGTCAGCGACGCCGCCCCGTCGATCAGGTGCGTCGCCGGCCTCGTCCCGAGCTCCGCCAGGTCGTCGAACTCCTCGTCGAAGGCGCTCATGAACGACTTGTAGGCCTCGATCGGCATCGACTCGTCGAGCACGGTGCTCGTCTGCGGCGATGCGTACACGCCCGCGTGCGGGAACGCCTTCGTGCCGCCGACATGGTCGATGTGGCCGTGCGTCAGCACAATGCGCCGCACCGGCACATCGAGGGCCTTCACCGCCTCCGCGAACGGCTCCCACTGCGAACGGACCATCAGCGTGTCGATGATCGTGACGCCGTCGCCGTCGACGACGACCCCCGCGTTGCTGACGCCCGACTCACCGCCGGGCTGGAGCCAGACGTACACGCCGTCCGCGATCTCGTGGAGCGTGCGGCCTGGAGCGGATTGCGCCACGCGCCGAGCGTATAGCTACTCTCAATGACCATGTCCGAGCGCTCGCGCAACCTGCCCCGCCGTTCCTGCCTGTCCGTGCCCGGTTCCAGCGAGAAGATGATGGGCAAGGCACCGAACCTCGGCGCCGACATGGTCTTCCTCGACCTCGAGGACGCCGTCGCCCCGCTCGAGAAGGAAGCCGCTCGCGACAAGGTCGTGAAGGCCATCAACGACCTCGACTGGGGCGACACCGTGCTCTGCGTGCGCGTCAACGCGTGGGACACCAAGTGGACATATCGCGACGTGATCCACGTCGTCGAGAACTCATCCGAGCGTCTCGACGAGATCATGCTGCCGAAGGTGCAGTCGGCGGCCGACGTGCAGGCGCTCGACATGCTCCTCACCCAGATCGAGGAGACGACTGGGCGCACGTCCACGGTCGGCATCGAGGCCCAGATCGAGACGGCGCGCGGGCTCATCAAGGTCGAAGAGATCTGCGCCGCGTCACCGCGTCTCGAGACGATCGTGTTCGGCCCCGCCGACTTCGCGGCATCGACCGAGATGCCCGTCCTCACCGGCGGGGTGCAGATCCCGGAGTATCCGGGCGACCACTTCCACTACGTGTTCTCGAAGATCCTCATGGCCGGCCGCGCCAACGGCCTCCAGGTCATCGACGGCCCGTACCTCAAGATCCGCGAGCTCGACGCGCTGCGCGAGTACTCGATGCGGCCGCGCATCCTCGGCTACGACGGCAAATGGGCGCTGCACCCCGACCAGGTTGCCGTCATCAACGAGGTGTTCACGCCAACCCAGGAGCAGTTCGATCACGCCATCGACCTCCTCGAGGCGTACGAGAAGGCGACCACCGAGGGCGGTGCCGGCGAACGCAAGGGCGCGGTCATGTTCGGCGACGAGATGATCGACGAAGCCAGCCGCAAGATGGCGACGAAGTTCGTCATCCGGGGCGAGCGCGCTGGGATGACCCGGAGCGCGAAGACCAGCTAGTCGCAGCGGCGACGGCGCCAAGAGGTAACTCGTCGGGGCGACTCGCACCCGACGACCCCCGCGGGCACAGTGGGGGCGTGGATCCGCTGATCCTGGCGGGGTTGCCCCTTCTGCCCGTGGCGCTGGTGCTGTGGCTGCGTCGCCGGCACCCGGGCGTACCCCGGGGCTGGCAGCTTTCCCAGAGCGACGCCGCGATCCTTCACCGCCGACTCCATCGGTGCGTCGACGAGACGCGGCGGACGATCGCCCGCGCCGGCTCGAAGGTCTCCGTCGAGCAGCTACAGTCGTTGACCGGCGACCTGCACGACCAGGCGATCACGATTGACCGCAATCTCGTCGAGGCGTCGCGACTCCCCCAGGGCACGCGCCACAAGTCCATGCTCCAGCTCAAGTACCGGATCATCGAGACCGAGCAACTCGCGGCGCGAGTGCGCGCGCTCGCGGTCGATCTCGCCCGCCCACACGTAGGCGACGCCGATGAGGGCATCCACCGGCTCCGTGAACGGCTCGATGCGCTCGACCAGGCGCGGCGCGAGGCGTTCGACATCGGCGGGCCACAGAGCATCCGCGAATCCAGGTACGGCGACACTTAAGGTGCCCGACAAAGAGCCGCACTCGGCAGGGGCGGATACGACGAGCGCGACCGACGTCATCACGATTGAGGACGCCCCAGGCACTCCTGGCGCCTCCGAGCACGACCCCGGCACGTCCGACCCCGCGGAGCCGGACGGCAAGTCCTCGGGGCAGCCGGACCGGCGCGAACGCCGCAAGCAACGTCGCGCGCGTCGCTCTCGGCGGACGAAGATCATCCGGCGCAGCCTCGCGGTGGCCCTCGTCGTGATCATGATCCCGATCGGCTGGTCCTACGTGCAGGCGCTCACGGCGCCCGGCACGGACCCGTGGTCCGCACGCAGCGTCGAGTGGATCCGCGACCACGGTGGCGGCGG
Organism: Actinomycetota bacterium; assembly: GCA_030948625.1. GTDB lineage: Bacteria > Actinomycetota > Acidimicrobiia > IMCC26256 > JACDBD01 > JALZAA01. The sequence continues at coordinate 991 of JALZAA010000388.1, read as the reverse complement.
CATCGTGAACCGCGTCGAGCACTGGTGGTACACGAACCATCCGCCGCCGAAGGGCGGCAAGCCGGAAAACGGCCTGCCGAAGGCCGCGGCTCCCGGCCACGCCGCCGTCGCCAAGGACAAGAAGACCCCGCCCGCGCCCGTCGTCACCGCCCCACCGGTCCCCGTCCACCTCGCCCCGCCGCCGAACGTGGCGCCGTTCACGACGCCGATCGAGATGGAGGGCGTCTGGCAACCAACCGGCCGAACGGTGCAAGGCCTTCCCGCGGTGTACACGACGTTCATGCGCCCCGACCCTGTCCACACGAGCCTGGTCACGGGCCTGGCGTGGATGGACACGAAGCTCCTGAAGACCGCATTCGTGCCCGGGCTCCAGGAGCCCGGCGGCCCGAATCCCTGGGGCGCCCAGATTCCCGAGGACCAACGGGGCGGCCTCGTCGCCGCGTTCAACTCCGGGTTCAAGATGAGCGGCTCGCGCGGTGGCTACTACACGGACGGCGTGATGGTGCACCCACTGCGTGACGGCGCGGCGTCGCTGGTGATCACACAGGACGGGACCGCGCAGGTCGGCATGTGGGGACGTGACTTCGCGATGGGGCCCAACGTCAAGACCGTGCGCCAGAACCTCGACCTCATGGTCGACGGCGGCCAGCCGGTGCCGGGCCTGAACTCGGACTCGAACGACAAGTGGGGCGCCACGCTCGGTAACAAGGTGTACGTCTGGCGGTCGGCTGTCGGAGTCGATGCGAACGGCGGGCTCATCTACGTCGGCGGCGGTGGCCTGAACGCCAAGACCCTCGGCGACGTGCTGGTGCACGCCGGCGCCGTCCGCGCCATGGAGCTCGACATCAACTCACAGTGGGTGACGTACTACCTCTACGACCAGGTGTTTCCGACGAACCCCAACGGCGTGAAGGGGCGCAAGCTGCTCCCCGACATGCAGCGCGGCGAGGACCGCTACCTCCAGCCCAGCGAACGCGACTTCTTCGCGCTG
>JALZAA010000358.1 GCA_030948625.1 Actinomycetota bacterium | reverse complement strand
CTGATCAAGGACAACCACCTCACCGGGCTGTCCATCGACAAGGCGGTGCAGGCGGCGAGCGACCGCTGGCCGGGCCGCACCGTCGAGGTGGAGTGCGAACGGATCGAGCAGGTCACGGAGGCGGTCGACGCCGGCGCCGGCATCGTGATGCTCGACAACATGACCCCCGCGCAGGTGAAGAAGTGCGTCGAGCTCGTTCGCCGGAGCCGCCGCCCGGGTGTGCTCGTCGAGGTATCGGGGAATGTCACGCTCGAGACCGTCAAGAGCTACGCCTCCGCCGGTCCCGACCTCATCTCCACCAGCGCGATCACACAGTCGGCGCCCGCCCTCGATCTCGGCCTGGACGTAGAAGGGGAGCCCTGAGCTCATGCTGCTCGCCATCGACGCCGGCAACACGCAGACCGTGATCGGCCTGTTCAACGACACGGAGCTCGCGGACCACTGGCGCATAGCAACCGTCGCCGAGCGCACCGAGGACGAGCTGGCACTGATGATCCAGCAGTTCCTCGGCTTCCATGGCTTCTCGTTCGACGCCCAGGTCACCGGGGTCGCCATCGCCGGGGGAGTCCCGCGCGTCACGGCGGCGCTCCGGCTCATGACCCGGCGGTACTTCGGCTTCGAGGCTCTCGTCATCGAGCCCGGCGTCCGCACCGGGATGCCGATCCTCTACGACAACCCCAAGGAGGTCGGCCCCGACCGCATCGCCAACGCCGTCGCCGCCTACGACCTGTACGGCGGCCCGTCGATCGTCGTCGACTTCGGGACGGCGAACACGATCGAGGCGATCAGCGAGAAGGGCGAGTACCTCGGGGGTGCCATCTTCCCCGGGATCGAGATCTCGATGGACGCGCTCTTCGAGCGCGCGGCCGCTCTTCGTCGCGTCGAGCTCGTGGCGCCCAAAAACGTGATCGGCAAATCGACGATGGAGTCCGTGCAGTCGGGCGCGGTGTACGGGTTCACGGGGCAGGTCGACGCCGTCGTCGAACGGTTCCAGGCCGAGCTCGGAGATTGCGCGGTCGTGGCAACGGGCGGCCTCGTGGAGCTGATCATGCCGTTCTCCCGCACGATCCAGCACAATGAACCGTGGCTCACCCTCCACGGGCTCCGGATCGTGTTCGAGAGGAACCATTGACCGAACCGCAGGACGAACGGGCGCGGCGGCTCGCCAAGCTCGACGCGATGCGCGCCGCCGGTGTCGATCCCTACCCGGTTCGCTTCGACCGCGACCACACGACCGCCGAGCTCCACGACGAGTACGACGGGCTGGAGGCGGGAGCAGAGACCGCCGATGTGGTGCGGGTCGCAGGGCGACTCCTGCTCATCCGCAGGCAGGGGAAGATCATCTTCGCGACGATGCGCGACGGCGCCGGAACGGTGCAGCTCTTCGTATCACGTGAAGCCATCGGCGACGACCAGCACGCCGCGTTCGACGACCTCGACCTCGGCGACTGGGTGGGCGTCGAGGGCACGATGATGAAGACCAGGAAGGGCGAGCTGTCCGTGAAGGTCACGGGTTTCACGCTGCTCGCCAAGGCGCTGCGCCCGCTGCCCGACAAATGGCACGGCCTCGCCGACATCGACACCCGGTTCCGGCAGCGCTACGTCGACCTGATCGCCAACGAGGACGCCCGCCGGGTGTTCGAGATCCGATTCGCGGTGATCGACGCGCTCCGGCGGTTCCTCGAGGAGCGCGGGTTCGTCGAGGTCGAGACGCCCGTCCTCCAAGCCGTGGTCGGAGGAGCGGCGGCGAAGCCCTTCTTCACTCATCACAACGCGCTGGACCTCGACCTCGCGCTTCGAGTCGCGCTCGAGCTGCATCTCAAGCGCCTGCTCGTCGCCGGTTACGAGAAGGTGTTCGAGATCGGGCGCGTGTTCCGCAACGAGGGCCTCGGCACCCGCTACAACCCCGAGTTCACGATGCTCGAGGCATATCAGGCGTTCGCCGACTACTTCGACATGATGAGCCTCACCGAGGAGCTCGTCGCGTACGCCGCGGTTGCGGCCGTCGGGTCGACACGGGTCGGGAGCGGTGACTCCGAGCTCGACCTCGCGCCACCGTGGCCGCGCAAGACGATGATCGACCTGATCCGCGAGCACGCCGGCGTCGACGTCCATCCGTCGATGCCGATCGAGAAGCTCGAGCGGATCTGCGACGACCTCGGCGTTCCCAGGGAGAAGGGCTGGGGACCGGGGAAGCTCGTGCTCGAGATCTACGAGAAGACGGTGGAGCCCAACCTCGTCGGGCCGATGATCGTCTACGACTACCCGCGTGAAGTCTCGCCGCTGGCGCGTGTGCATCGTGACGACCCCGATCTCGTCGAGCGGTTCGAGGTGGTCGCGCTCGGGCGTGAGCTTGCCAACGCGTTCAGCGAGCTCAACGACCCCATCGACCAACGCGTCCGCTTCGAGATGCAGGCGGCGCTGCGCGCCCTCGGCGACGAGGAAGCCAACGAAGTCGACGAGGACTACATCCGCGCCCTCGAGTACGGGCTCCCGCCGTGTGGCGGGCTCGGCATGGGTGTCGACCGCCTCGTGATGCTGCTGGCCGGGGTCACGACGATCCGGGAGGTCATCCTCTTCCCCCAGCTTCGCCCCGAGGCCGAGCCCGGACAGGGAGGGCAGTGAGGATGCGCGTGCTGGTGACCGGCATGGGCGGTGAGCTGGGCACGCGCGTCGCCCAGCTGCTGGAGGAGCACGACGACGTCACCGAGATCGCGGGGTGCGACCTCTGGCCGCCGCGGCGGCGGCTGCGGCGCAGCGAGTTCCGGCGGATCGATCCGCGCGACCACGACAAGATGACGGAGTTCGTGAGGGAATTCGCACCCGACGCCGTCATCCACTACGGCGTCTACGAGCCCGACTCCCGTCTGGGCGGGCGCGAAGCGGCCGAGGTCAGCGAGGCGTGCACGGTGCACGTCCTCACGGCGGCCGCCGAGACGGGCCAGCTTGAACGCGTCGCCGTGCGCAGCGGCCTCGAGGTGTACGGCCGCGGGCGCGGACGTCCGGTCGTCCCGGCGGAGGATGCCCTGCTCTCGCCCACGACGCCGTACGGGCGCACGTGCCTGGAGGTCGAGACGCTGGCCGCCACGCTCGTCCGCCGCCTCGGCATCCCGGTCGCGACCCTGCGGCTCGCCCCCGTGGTCGGCTCGCACGTCCCGAGCCCGTTGGGCCGGCTGCTGCGGCTCCCGCTCGTGCCGGTGCCGGCACTCGCGGATCCGGCGTTCGTGCTGCTCCACCAGGAAGACGCGGCCCGGGCGATGGTCGAAGCCGTGCGGCGCGAGGT
>JALZAA010000339.1 GCA_030948625.1 Actinomycetota bacterium | reverse complement strand
GGCCGGCTCTGGAAGGACCTCCTCAACCTCGCCCGCCCGACCACCGACGAGCATGCGCGCACGGACCGCACGCTCGAGCTGCTCGGCTTGCTCGACGAAGCCGACAAGCCGATCGAGTCCTTGAGCCTCGGCCGGGCCCGGCTGGTCGAGATGGGTCGGGCCCTGATGACCGAGCCGTTGCTCCTGCTCCTCGACGAGCCGTCCTCCGGCCTCGATCACAACGAGTCGATGAACCTCGTGGAGACTCTCCAGTCGGTGCAGCGCGAGCGAGGCACCGCGATCCTGCTCGTCGAGCACGACGTCGAGATGGTCCAGGCCTTCGCGAGCCGCCTCTACGTGCTCGACTTCGGGGAGCTGATCGCGTCCGGCCCCACCGCCGACGTGATGAGCGACGAGGCAGTCCGCAAGGCGTACCTCGGGGAGCTGGTGTGAGCCAGGCCCCACCGCTGCTCGAGCTGCGCGAGGTGCAAGCGGGGTACGGCCCGTTCCGCGCCCTGTTCGGCGTGTCACTCTCGGTGCGTGAGGGGTCGGTGGTGGCGTTGCTCGGATCGAACGGCTGCGGCAAGACCACCGTGGCACGCGTCTGCACGGGGCTCATCAAGCCAACCGAGGGAAAGTTCTTCTTCGACGGTGAGGATGTCACCCGAGAGCGCGCGTACCGGCTCGCTCGCAGGGGGATCGCACATGCGCCGGAAGGGCGATCGGTGTTCGCGTCGCTCACCGTCGAGGAGAACTTGCTGCTCACCCTCCGGCGATCACTCGGGCGTTCGAAAGTTGCCGGCGGCCTGGCGCGGGCGTACGAGATGTTCCCGCCGCTGGGTCGGCGACGCCGCCAGACCGCGGGCACACTCTCGGGTGGTGAGCAGCGAATGCTGGCCCTTGCGCGCGTGCTGGCGAACCCGCCGCGGCTCTTGGTTTGCGACGAGCTCTCGCTCGGCCTGGCTCCGATCGTGGTCGACGAGGTGTACAACGCACTCGCCACAATCCGCGACGCGGGGACCACGCTGCTGATCGTCGAGCAACATGTCAGCCACGCGCTGGATCTCGCCGACGACGTCGCCGTGCTCGTCAAGGGTCGCATCACGTACGACGGGGCGGTCGCCGACATGGGCGATCTCAGTGAGCGGCTGTTGCCGTCGGGGACATCGGTCGAGGCGCCGTCGCCGAACGGTCAGTAGCGCACCCCTCCGAACAACCCCGCGTGCGTGACGCTCGCCAAGGTGTCAAGCATCTCGTCCCTGCTCACCTGCACCTGCCGCGACAACACGTAGTAGTTGAACCGTTCGATCATAGCGACGACCGCAAGCGCCGCGATCTGCGGGTTCACGTCGGGCGATGACGAGCGGCGGATGCGACCTGTGAGGACGCGGGAGAACTCGGTGAGCACGTCGGTCCCGAGGCGGCCGAACTCGCTCCCACCGATCTCGGCCTCGGTCCAGGCGCGGATCACGGGTCCGTAGTGCTCGTAGACCTCCACGAACCGGGCCAACCAGGCGCGGAGCTCGACGCGACCCTCCGGTCCCGGGTCGATCGGCGGCAGGGAATCGGCGAGGGCCATCATCTGATCGGCGACTTCCTGCGCCAAGGCGCGGAACAGCTCTTCCTTGTTCGAGAAGTAGAGGTAGAACGTGCCGTGGGACGTGGACGCCAGCTTGACGATGTCGTCGACGCGCGCGGCGTGATATCCGCGTTGGGCGAACGTCTCGACGCCGGCGTCGAGGAGCTTGCGCATCGTCCGTCGCCCTCGAGCCCGGAGCTCGCGACCTTGGGCGGGCGTGCCGAGTTGCACGGTCCCGTCGCGAGCAGGTCCGTCGTCCGTCGCACGACGAGCCGGGGTGGCGGGGTTGGCGCGCGTGCCCGGCGGCCGTCGGCCTCCGCTCGCGCGCTTGGACCGCGGCATCGGTTCAGGGTAGGCGTACCCGACACGCGTGTCACATTCCTTGCGGCCGCCGGATACGCTCCCGATGCCGTGACGAAGGGAGACACATGAGCAGCGTGACCGCGCCCGCGTTCGAAGACCTGAAGATCGGCGAAGCGGCGCCGCCCCTCGTGATCGAGGACATCTCACGCACGCATTTCGTGCGCTACGCGGGGGCCTCCGGCGACTTCAATCCCATGCATCACGACGACACCGTCGCCACGTCGGTCGGGAACCCGTCCGTGTTCGGCCACGGCATGCTCACGGCCGGCCTGATGGGACGCGTCCTGACAGACTGGTTCGGACCCACGGGGTTGCGCCGTTTCCAGATGCGATTCTCCAAGCAGGTCTGGCCCGGTGAGACGCTCACATGCACCGCAACCGTCACGGATCTTCGCGAGGAGGGCGGCGAGGGGCTCGTCGACGTCGAGTGCCAGGTGGCCAACCAGGACGGCGAGGTCAAGCTCACGGGCAGCGCGACCGCCGCGGCACCCAAGCGAGGTCGGTGATGGGCCTGCTCGACGGACGCGTCGCCGTCGTGACCGGTTCCGGGCGCGGAATCGGCCGCGAGTTCGCGCTGTGCATGGCACGCGAGGGCGCCAAGCTCGTCGTCAACGACGTCGGGGTGAGCCTCGACGGTCGCGGAACCGACGAGGACCCGGCTGCGCAGGTCTGCAAGGAGATCGAGAGCTTCGGAGGCCAGGCGGTTCCGAGCTACGACTCGGTCTCCGACTTCGACGCCGCGGCAGGCCTCGTCCAGACCGCGGTCGACTCATTCGGGCAGCTCGACATCCTCGTGAACAACGCCGGGATCGTGCGCGATCGCTCGCTCGTGAAGATGACAGAGGAAGACTTCGACTCGGTGATCGGCGTCCACCTCAAGGGCTCGTTCCATTGCGCCCGGCACGCCGCGCCGATCATGAAGGACGCCGGCTACGGACGCATCATCAACATCACGTCGTCGGCCGGACTGCGCGGCAACTTCGGCCAGACGAACTACGGCGCCGCCAAGGCCGGCCTGATGGGCATGACGTTCATCTGGGCACTCGAGCTCGGCAAGTACGGCATCACGGTCAACGCGGTCGCGCCCGCCGGTGCCACGCGCATGACCGCGGGCCTGTTCGAGCGGACGGGCGAGGAGCCGCCGCCGGAGCAGAACCCGGCGCTCAACGCCCCGCTGGTCGCATTCCTCGCCTCGGAGCGCGCGAGCCACGTGAACGGCCAGATCCTCGGGCGGACCGACTACGCCTACACGATCTTCCAGCACCCGAAGCAGATCGCCTGGATGTGGCGCGACGGCGGCTGGGAGCCGCAGCAAGTAGCCGACCACTTCGACCAGGTGCTCGGCCAGCACCTTCAGCACGTCGGCATGGTCATGCCCCGCGGCATGGAGTTCGGCGAGCAGAAGTAGCGCATGGGCATCCCGCTCGGCGTGGTCGACATCGTCTATGAGCCGAGCCCTGTTCATGCACGCGCTGCGCTGGCGGTCGAGGACGGCTTCGAGCACATCGACGTGCTGGTCGACGTCGACGCCGCGACGCTTCCCCTCCCGGTCGGATGTCCGACGGCGTTTCCCAGGCCGCGCCCGGGGTGGTGCTCGACGCCCGCGTCTCGTGACGCGCCCGGGGCGTGGGAGCGCACGGCCGAGCTGTTCCGGGCTGCGCCGGGCGCTCTGCTCGAGCCCTGGGCGGGCGCGGTCGTCCACTCCGCCGACGGATGCCGGGCGATGATGGCGGAGGTGCCGGGCTTGCGACTGCTGGTCGACACGGGGCACGTGGCCGACTGGGGTGGCGATCCGCTCGAGCTGCTGCCGTACGCCGCGCACGTCCAGCTGCGTCAGGGTCGGCCGGGCGCGGCGCAGGTGCACGTCGACGACCCGAGCGGCGTCGTCGACTTCGACGCCGTGATCCGCCGCCTCGACGAGCTCGACTATCGGGGGCGGCTCAGCGTCGAGTACTTCGACCTGCCCGACCTTGGCTGGCCGCTCGAAGATCCCCGCTCGTTCGCGGTCGACCTCGCGGCGCGGGTGCGTCAGCTGCTGCACTGATATGCATCACGCCGGTCCCGGCCACGCGTGCAG
>JALZAA010000312.1 GCA_030948625.1 Actinomycetota bacterium | reverse complement strand
TTCGATCTCGTCGTCACCCGTTTCTCCGGTCGGCCGGTCACGCCCCCGCCGGGGGCCGGGCCGATCGAGCGCTACGGCGGCGACGCCGAGCAGATCTGCGGTGGCTTCTGGCCCGGCAACGAGCGGTTCCCGAACGCGGCGTTCTTCGCCTACGGGTATCCGAAGCCCGACGGCATCGAACAGGCATCGATTCGACCCGACACGGCCGGCTGGAACGACGACATCGGGGAGTTCGTCCTTCCGTACGACGCGGTGCGGACGGCGCCGGAACCGAAGCGCGCCGTCATCGACTTCCTCGAGAGTACGTACGACGCGAGCGCGACCCGTCTCGGCTGGAGCCCGGACCTCCTACGCCACTGGGAGCCGTGACCTCTGACGCGGCGGGGTCACGCCTTCGACGCGACGACGATCTCCCATGTCTGCCGGTACGAGAGCGTCCCGTCCTGGTCGACGGGTCGCATGCCCGTCGGCGGGCCGCCGGCCAGCTCGGCGCGTAGGTCGGCGACGATGGCTTCGCCGACGTCGGCGGGTGTCGACGCCTGCGCCAGCCACCGGTCGACCGGGAGCACCGGCTCGGCCTGCGCCTGGTGCACGATCTCGAGCCCGGAGCTCGCGAAGGCGCTGTCCAACTCTTCGACGGTGAGCGCTCGCGTGTGCGACGGATCACGCCGGCGCTCGTAGTCGTTGAAGCGGTCGGCGAGAGCCGGATCAGGCGAGACGAGATCCATCATCGCGACGCGTCCCCCCGACCGGACGACGCGACCGGTCTCGGCGAGGATCGAGGCGGGGTCCTCGACATGATGCAGCGCAAAGCGTGAGTACGCGAGGTCGAACATGTCGTCGACGAAGGGCAGCGCCGACGCATTGCCTTCCTGGAGCAGCACGTTCCTCACCTCGACGTCGTCCAGGCGCCGACGCCCCGCGTCCAGCATCTCGGGGGTGAGGTCGACGCCCACCACCTGACGGACGTGCTCCGCCACCGCCTGCGCCTGGTGCGCGGCTCCGCACGCCACTTCGAGCACGACCATGTCGGGCGTCAACGGCTGAAGGTGACGACAGGCCCAACCGTTGATGCGCGGGTCGGCGGCGAAGATCCCGGGTGCGCCGAAGCTCGCCGCCTGGCGGGCGAACTCGGTGCGGACCACGTCGTCGTGAGTCGCCGCCTGATCGCGCGTCATGCGAGCCAGCCTTGATGACCCGTCGACGAGCGCGCAAACGAGATCTCATCCCCACGCCGAGGCCTTGGTGGTGGTAGGAACACCCTCGACGCATTGCACGCGCAAGACGGTGGTGACGAGATGCTGCTGAAGATTGTTCTGCTCGTGGTGTTCTACATCGTCTTCGGGCCGATCGTGCTGCTCGCCATTCCCATCTACGCCATCCTCTGGGTGATTCTCAGGCCGTTCCGCGCCGGGGCGAGCGTGCTGCGCTTCCTCAAGAACCTCATCCTGCTGCCGTTCCGCATCGTGGCGCGCCTCATTCCGTAAACTCCGCCGCCTGTGTCTGCAGCCCGCCGGATCGCCATCGCGGTCGGCGGCTGATGCATCGCCGGCGGCGTCGCCGCGTCGGGCGCGCCCGCCGACACCACGCCGCCGATCGGGTACGCCTCCGCCGCCGACGTTTTGCCCAGCGCGCTCATCGCCTGGACCGTCGAACGGGGTTGAACACGCCGGCCGTGCGCGCGCGTCGGCTGGGCGGTTATCATCCGTCCTGCACTATTTGCCGGGTCTGGGCACTCGCCGGGCGGTCCTCGCCGGGAGTCCCAGACGCACTGGGGGGATCGGCATGGTCAGGTTCCGTTCGCGATCAATCGGGCGTCGCCGCTGGCCCGCTCGCATCGCGGTCGTGTCGTTCTGCGTCGCCGTGGTCGGCGTCTTCGGGCCCGCCACCGCGCAGGCGAGGAAGCCGCCGCAGAGCTACGTCGCGCTGGGGGACTCGTACACCGCGGGGCCGGTGATCCCGGTCCAGCAGCCCGATCCATTCGGTTGTCTGCGGTCGGATCACAACTATCCGCACCTCGTCGCGTCGGCGCTCGGCGTCGGCAACTTCAAGGACCCGAGCTGCAGCGGTGCCGAGACCGGCGACATGACCGCGCCGCAAGGCGTGAGCCCGGGCCCCAACCCACCGCAGTTCGACAGCCTCTCCGCGACCACTGAGCTCGTCACGGTCGGCATCGGCGGCAACGACATCGGCTTCACCGAGATCATTCGCAACTGCACCGCGTCCCAGCCGTCCGGGCATCCATGCCAGGACCACTACGTTGTGAACGGTCAGGACGAGCTGCGAGCGCGTATCGCCGCGACGGCGCCGAAGGTCGCAGCCGTCTTGCAGGGCATCCACCAGCGGTCACCGGTGGCGCGCGTCTACGTGGTGCCGTACCTGGCGATCCTGCCGGAGTCCGGGCCCGGTTGCTGGCCGCAGATGCCCATCGCGCCCGACGACGTTCCCTACCTGCGCGGCATCGAGAAGGAGCTCAACGGCATGCTTGCCCGACAGGCGCGAGCGAACGGAGCGCGGTACGTCGACGCGTACACGCCGAGCATCGGCCACGACGCGTGTCAGCTGCCGATCAGTCGTTGGGTCGAGCCCGCGGTGCCGACGACGCCCGCCGCGCCGGTACATCCGAACTTGTTCGGCATGCAGGGTTACGCGGCGGCGGTGCTGGCGCGCGTCGGGAGTGCTTGAGCCAGCACCCTCGATCGCGGACACTCATCCCTGGCCCGCCACGTCGTGTGGCGCGGCGTCCAAAGGGAGGGTGGCGTGCTGCTACGCGTCACCGGCGTCGAGCTGCTCCCGGTAGCTCATCGGGAGCAGCTCGATCAGCTGGCCGTCGGGATCG
>JALZAA010000298.1 GCA_030948625.1 Actinomycetota bacterium | reverse complement strand
GGCAAAGGGCGCGTTGGCCAGTCCCCACATCGCGCTCAGCAACGTCACGAGCAGAAAGCTCGTCCACCACACCCGGCGGGGGGTCGCCAGTTGCCGGTCGACAATCGACCGGGACCGCGTGACGACTCCACCCGTGCGCATGACCGGCAGATCCTAGAGGGCTGCTCGTCTTTCCCCGCGTCGCCGGAAGCAGCTGCGGGTCGATCAGGCGCGGACGAGCGCGGCGTAGAGGTCGAGGTGGCGATCGGTCACGGCGTCGACCGAGAAGTGACCGACGATGAGCTCCCGCTGACCATCCGCAACACCGCGCGCCAATTCGCGGTCGTCGAGCAGCCGGATGATCGCCTCGGCCAGGGAGCGTTCGTCGTCAGGGGGGACGATGACGACGTTGTGCCAGGACTCCAGGCGGATGCCGGGAAAGTTGTCCGGGCGCACGACCGACACGACGGGAACCCCGGCCGCCATCACTTCGAGGCTCGCGGTCCCGAGCCCGTATCCCTGGAGGTCGTGCCCTTCGACGTCGGCGGCGGCGACGTAGTCGGGCACCGCGTCTCGAGCGACGCCGCCCGTCACGATGAGGTTGTCGCGCACGCCCAACTCGTCCGCGAGCCGCATGAAGCGATCGTCGTAGACGGTCCCGACGACGACGACCGCGATGTCGGGGCGTTTCTCGATCAGGTTCGGCATCGCCCGTACGAGGGCCAGGCGGTCGCGCAAGGGGATCACGTGCCCGATCGACAGGACGACTGGGCGGTCGTCCAGCCCCAGCTGCTCTCGGACCGCCGTCCCGTCGGCGCCGCGCAGCCGATCGGCGTCGATACCGAGCGGGATCGAGTGGAGTCTCTCTTCAGGGACGCCGTAGCGACCGCGGACATACGAGCGCATGAACGAATCGCAAGTCACGACGTTGGGCCGACCCATCGTGATGAGCGGTCGCGGCAGCAACATGTCGGCGGCCCAGAGGGCGAGGCGGTACGCCGGCACGGTGTGGATGAGCGGCGTATGCACCGTCAACACGGTGGGCACGCGTCGCCGCCGCGCCCAGATCATCGACATCCAGGTCAGATCGAAGAACTGGCCATGCTGGTGGACGACATCAGGGCTGAAGTCATCGAGGATGCGAGCGAGCCGCCGGTAGTTGCGCGGCGACATCGTGAACGTGACGTCGTAGTTCATTGCAAGCTTGAGCTTCGGCAGCGACCAGCTCGGGAGCCGGACGACGCGGTAGCCGTCCCGGCGCTCTTCCTCCGGCGCGTCGCCGTAGTCGGCGGTCACGACGAGCACCTCGTGCCCCTTGCCTGCAAGGTGCTGCGCCAGGTCGTGCGTGAGGTGCGCGCTGCCACTGGTGCGCGGGACGAAGAAGTTGTTGACGAGGGCGATCCGCATCGGCGTCAGGGGCGGTGGTGGATCAGGAGGCATCGGCATTGCCGCCGAGCTCGATCGCTCGGGCGGTGAGCCGATGCGGCGCCTCGAGTGAGGCCAGCTCCGCGCCCGCGTCGCCATCCCCGCGGGCCAGTTCGAGGAAGTGTGCGAGCTGACCGGCGAGCGGTTCGCTCGCCGTCGTGAGCGCGGGAATGTCGATGACCGTCTGCTGGCGGTACCCGCCGCTCGCGCTTTCGATGAGCTCCGCGCCGACGTGCCGGTAGACGGTGACGTCTCGCCGGAAGAGGTCGATCTCGACGAGACGGTCGAGCTCGGCGATGTTGATCATCCGGAGCTTGCGCTGGGAGACGCGGCTCGCGGAGAGGGATGCAACGCAGCCGGTGTCGAACTGCATGCTCACCTCGGCGACGTCTTCGGCATACGCATCCGACTTGGGGTGGCAGTGCCCGAGCTGCGATCGGAGATCGGTGAGCTTGCCATCGGTGAACCGAACGACGAGGTCGATGTCGTGGATGAGCAGGTCGTAGGCGACGCCGGTGGCGATCCGATCGGCGTACGGCGAGTGGCGCACCGACGTGATGTGGATCGGCTCGTCGACGATGGTCATGGCGGTCATGACCGCGGGATTGAAGCGCTCCAGGAGCCCGCACATGAGCGGGACACCCCGTCGTCGTGCCTCGTCGATCAGGTGGCCCGTCTCGGCAAGATCCTCCGACAGCGGTTTCTCGACGAGCACGGGCTTGCACGCGCCGAGGGCGCGCCGTCCCCAGTCGGCATGCGTATCGGTCGGGCTCGCGACGATCACGGCGTCGAACGGGCCGAAGTCGTCGAGCGTGGGCACCCACCGGGTGCGGAATCGGTCCGCCAGCGCGGCCCCCGCGCGCTGGTCGGGGTCGACGACGCATCTCAGCTCGGCGTCGGGGGACTGGCTGACGACACGAGCGTGTAGGGAGCCCATCAACCCCGCGCCGATGAGAGCGATACGCGTACGCGGGATCCCGGGGACAGCCATAACAGCGGAAGTTCTGAGGATACCGGCCGAGTACGGGGTTGCGTCGACTCAAGCGCCGAGCGTCTGGCGCACCGAGGTCACGATCCGGTCGAGATCTGCGTCGGCCAGCCACGGATGCACAGGCAAGGAGAGGACTTCCCGGGCGATCTGCTCGGCGACGGGCATCGGCTCGACGATGACCCGCGCGTGACGTCGAAAGCACTCTGCGTGGTAGACGGCCGTGGGGTAGTAGACGCCGGTTCCGATCCCGAGCCCTCGGAGCGCGGCTGCAAGCTCATCGCGATCGCGCGCCGCCTCGCGAGTCACGCGCACGGTGTACTGATGGAAGACGTGCTTTCGCCCCGGCTTCACAACCGGTGTGACGAGGCCGGGCACATCCGAGAGCCCGTCCGAGAGGACCGCGGCGTTGCGCGCGCGCAGCGCGTTCATCTCGTCGAGTCGTTCCAGTTGCGGAAGCGCGAGCGCGGCCTGGATGTCCGTGAGTCGGTAGTTGTGTCCCGGCACCTCGTACTCGTATTTGGCTCGCATGCCCTGGTCGCGCAGCACCCGGAGCCGGTCGGCAATCTCGGCGTCGTCGGTCGTGATGATCCCGCCTTCGCCGGTCGCGACGTGCTTCGTGGCATAGAACGAGAAGCAACCGACGCCGAACGATCCGACGGGGCGGCTCTCGAAGGACGCTCCGTGCGCCTGGGCCGCGGCCTCCACGAGCGACGCGCCGTGACGCGCCGCGATGGCTGCGATCTCGTCCATCGCCGCCGGCTGGCCGTACAGATGGACCGGCATGACGGCCCGGGTGCGGTCGGACAT
>JALZAA010000261.1 GCA_030948625.1 Actinomycetota bacterium | reverse complement strand
AACGCGCCCAGAACGCCACCCGCGAGGTAGCTGAGCCAGACGCCTCCGTGCAGACGAGCACGGCGGAACGCCGTCCGTGCGGCGTCGTCGCGCGCGGTGACGCCGTCACGGCGGGCATCACGGCGGGCATCGCGCCGGGCGTACCAGCCGTTCACGGTCTCTTCCGCGATGTGCATGAGGATCCCGGTGACGAAGGTGGTGTGAACGGGCACGCCGGCGACACGTCGGAGTGCGGTGTTCTGCAATGCCATCGCCAGCACCGCGACCACCGCGAGCAGGTAGTAGTCCCAGGTCCCGCCGGATGCGCTCCGACCGTCCAGCACGGCCCAACCCACGAGCATGAACAAAAGGAGGAGGACGACTTCGACGCTCAGCACCCGGGCCACCGGGGCCGGTGTCGACCGGCGCCGCAACGCCTCGCTCAGCGCGATGCCCCCCGCGACTCCGAGCGCGAAGACCACGATCGGCACCAGGCGTTGAGCAGCGAGGCTCCAGTCCCCGTTACCGACGAACACCCCGAGGCGGATCGTGTTCCCGCTCATGTGAGCGACGAACAGCCCCGCGAGGGTCAGAAAGCCGACGGAGTCGACGTACCCGCCCACCCACGCCAGCGGGAAGGCCACCGCGTACGCGGCACGCGGTATCTCGACCTCAGGTTCGGCCACGGGACCTCCGGGTCGGCGAGCACGGTAGCGGCAGACGGCGCGGCAAGCGTCCGCCCGGCGTGGTCACCGAATTTTCGACCTTCGACCGCTGTTACTCTCGTGCACCAGCGCTCGGAGTCGCCCATGGGGATTCGGCAGCTGATCGGGTCATGGCCGGTCGTCCGTCAGCTGCGCGGGGACCCGCTCGGGCGCGGTGAGGCGGCACGCTCTCGCCGGTCTGCCGAGTTGCGACCACGCGTCGCCGACGCCGATCACGTCACCAAGTCCGTCTGCCCCTATTGCGCCGTCGGCTGCGCCCAGCGTGTGTTCGTACGTGATGGACGCATCATCCAGATCGAAGGCGACCCCGACAGCCCGATCTCACGCGGCCGCCTCTGCCCGAAGGGCTCGGCCACCAAGCAGCTCGTGACGAGCCCCGGTCGCGAGTACCGCATGAAGTACCGGCGCCCGCACGGCACGCACTGGGAGGAGCTGTCGCTCGACACCGCGATGGACATGATCGCCGATCGGGTGATCGCGGCGCGTCGCGAAGGCTGGCAGGAACGCGATGAGCAAGGCCGCCTCCTCCGCCGCACGCTCGGCTTCGCACACCTCGGCGGCGCCACGCTCGACAACGAAGAGAACTACCTCATCAAGAAGCTCTTCACCGCGCTCGGCGCGATCCAGATCGAGAACCAGGCCCGTATTTGACACTCGTCCACCGTCCCCAGTTTGGGGACATCCTTCGGACGAGGCGGGGCCACCACGTTCCAGCAGGATCTCCAGCACTCGGACTGCATCGTGATCATGGGGTCCAACATAGCCGAGTGCCACCCCGTGGGCTTCCAGTGGGTCATGGAAGCGAAGCTGCGCGGCGCGACCGTCATCCATGTCGATCCCCGCTTTACCCGCACGAGCGCCGTCGCCGACGTGCACGTGCCGCTCCGAGCCGGGTCCGACATCGCCTTCCTCGGCGGCATCGTCAACTACATCCTCGAGCACGGCCTCGAGTTCCGTGACTACGTCGTGCGGTACACGAACGCGGCCGCGATCATCAGCGAGGACTTCCGCGACACCGAGGACCTCGACGGCCTGTTCTCGGGCTGGGATCCCGAGCGCGCGCAGTACGACGACCGCACTTGGCAGTACAGCGGTGTCGAGGAGGAGCCGGCGCCGATGGGTGGACGTCCGCCGACCGGTGCAGCGACCGGCGAGGACCACGGGAGCCACGGCTTCCCGTTGGGGGGACGGCCCAGCGAGACCGACCCGTCCCTGGAGCATCCCCGCTGCGTGTTCCAGATCCTCAAGCGCCACTACCGCCGCTACACGCCCGATGTCGTCGAGGAGGTCTGCGGGGTGCCGCGCGAGCAGTTCCTCCAAGTGTGCGAGGCGCTGTGCGACAACTCGGGCGCCGACCGCACCGCGGCCTTCTGCTACGCGGTCGGCTGGACCCAGCACACGGTCGGGGTGCAGTACATCCGCACCGCCGCCATCATCCAGCAGCTTCTCGGCAACATCGGTCGTCCCGGCGGCGGCATCCTCGCGCTGCGCGGCCACTCGTCGATTCAAGGATCGACGGATGTCCCGACGCTCTACAACCTGCTTCCCGGCTACCTCCCGATGCCGCAGGCCGCGGACGAGAGCATCTCGGACTATCTCGAGGAGCATTCGGCCCGCATCGGTTTCTGGCGCCACATGGACGCGTACATGACGAGCCTGTTGAAGGCGTACTGGGGAGAGGCCGCGACCGCCGACAACGACTACTGCTACGACTACCTGCCGCGCATAACCGGCGATCACTCGACGTACCACACGGTGCTCGGGATGCGCGACGGCTGGGTGAAGGGCTTCTTCGTGATGGGCGAGAACCCGGCGGTGGGCTCGGCCAACGGCAAGCTCCACCGTCTGGCCCTCGCCGATCTCGATTGGCTCGTCGTGCGCGACTTCGTCGAGATCGAGACCGCGTCGTTCTGGTACGACTCGCCCGAGATCGAGACCGGCGAGCTCCGCACCGAAGACATCGGCACCGAGGTGTTCTTCATGCCGGCTGCCGCGCACACCGAGAAGGACGGCACGTACACGAACACGCAACGCCTGCTCCAGTGGCATCACAAAGCCGTTGAACCCGCCGGAGACTGTCGCTCGGAGCTGTGGTTCATGTACCACCTGGGGCGACGGATCCGCGAGAAGCTCGCCGGCTCGACGGACGAGCGCGATCGCCCGGTTCTCGAGCTGCAATGGACCTACCCGACCATCGGCGAGCTCGAGGATCCCGACGCCGAACAGGTACTGCGTGAGATCAGCGGATGGGGCGCAGACGACGCGCCGCTGTCGAGCTACACACAGCTCCGGGCAGACGGGTCGACCGCGAGCGGGTGCTGGATCTACTGCGGCTCCTTCGCCGACGACGTGAACCAGACCGCGCGTCGCAAGCCGGGCGCGGATCAGACGTGGGTCGCCCCCGAGTGGGGCTGGGCATGGCCGGCGAACCGCCGCATTCTCTACAACCGAGCGTCGGCCGACCCCGACGGCGCGCCCTGGTCGGAGCACAAGCGCTACGTCTGGTGGGACAGCGAGCAGAAGAAGTGGACCGGCCAAGACGTCCCCGACTTCGAGGCCACGAAGCCACCCGACTACGAGCCGGCCCCCAACGCCGAAGGGGAAGCGGCGCTGCGGGGCGACGACCCGTTCATCATGCAGGCCGACGGCGTGTCATGGCTGTTCACACCCAGCGGCCTGCTCGACGGACCGCTTCCGACCCATTACGAGCCGCACGAGTCGCCCTTCGAAAACGCGCTCTACGAACAGCGCGCGAACCCGACGCGTCAGACCTTCCGTCGCCGCGACAACCTCTACAACCCGTCCAACGGCCAGTTCGGGGCAGACGTGTTCCCGTACGTCGTGACGACGTACCGGGTCACCGAGCACCACACGGCCGGCGGCATGAGCCGTTTCCTGCCCTATCTGGCGGAGCTCCAGCCCGAGATGTTCTGCGAGGTGAGCCCGCAGCTGGCGGCGGAGCGCGGCCTGACGAACGGAGACTGGGCCACGATCATCTCCGCGCGCACCGCGATCGAGGCGCGCGTCATCGTGACGGACCGGATCGCGCCCCTCGACGTCCAGGGACGCCGCCTCCACCAGGTCGGCGTGCCGTACCACTGGGGCAACCGTGGCCTCACCACCGGTGACTCCGGCAACGACCTGTTCCCCCTGGCTCTCGACGCGAACGTGCACATCCAGGAGGTCAAGGCGGCGATGTGCGACGTCCGGCCGGGACGCCGGCCGCGCGGTCCGGCACTCACCGCGCTCGTCGAGCAGTACCGGCAACGTGCCGGCGTCTCGGAGACGGAGGGCCCATGACCGATACTCAGCCGAGGGTCGGCTTCTTCACCGACACGAGCGTGTGCATCGGCTGCAAGGCGTGCGAGGTCGCCTGCAAAGAGTGGAACGACGTCCCCGAAGACGGCCTGAACTTCCTCACCAGCTCCTACGACCACACCGGGGAGCTCGGCGCGAACACCTGGCGCCACGTGGCCTTCATCGAGCAGCAGGTCGCGGCACCTGAGGACGGCGCATCGGGGGTGCGCTGGCTCATGAGCTCCGACGTGTGCAAGCACTGCACGTCAGCAGCGTGCCTCGACGTGTGCCCGACCGGGGCGCTGTTCCGGACCGAATTCGGGACCGTCGTCGTGCAGGAGGACATCTGCAACGGCTGCGGATACTGCATTCCGGCCTGCCCCTTCGGCGTGATCGATCGCCGCGAGGATGACGGCCGCGCCTGGAAGTGCACCATGTGCTACGACCGGCTCCGCGGCGGCTTCGAGCCCGCGTGCGCGCAGGCCTGTCCCACGGACTCGATCCAGTTCGGGCCCATCGACGACCTCAGGACGAGCGCTGCGGAGCGTGTGGAAACACTGCATGACCGGGGAGTCGTCGACGCGCGCCTGTACGGCGCCGACGAGCACGACGGGGTCGACGGGTTCGGCGCGTTCTTCCTCCTGCTCGACGAGCCCGAGACGTACGGCTTGCCGCCCGACCCAGTCGTGACCACACGCGACCTGCCACGTTTGTGGCGCTGGGCAGGGGCGGCGGCGACGGCGTTCGTCGGTGCGGTCGCGGTGTCGATGCTCGGGGGACGGCGCTGATGCCGCGCGGTCAGAAGGCCGAAAAGGCGATGGTGCCCGAGGCCGACTTCCGCAGCTACTACGACCGTCCGGTGCTCAAGGAGCCGGTGTGGTCATGGGAGGTGCCGGCGTACTTCTTCGCCGGTGGGCTCGCGGCAGGCTCGGCGATGCTCGCCGCCGCGGCTGACCTGCTCGGTCGCCCGGATCTCGCTCGCCGGGGTCGCATCGCGGCGGCGGCGGGCGCAACGGTCGGTGGCGGGTTGCTCGTTGCCGACCTCGGCCGACCGGCCCGCTTCCTCAACATGCTGCGCGTCGCAAAGCCCACGTCGCCGATGAGCGTCGGGTCGTGGGTCCTGACGCTGTTCGGGCCCGCGGCCGGCATCGCCGCGCTCAGCGACGTGCTCGGTGTCTTCCCCCGCGCGGGGCGGGTCGCCGGGCTCGCAGCTGGAGCGCTCGGGCCCGCCCTCGGCTCGTACACGGCCGTGCTCCTTGCCAACACCGCGGTGCCGGCGTGGCACGAGGCGGGACGCGAGCTGCCGTTCCTATTCGTCGGTGGCGCTTCCGCGACCTCCGGCGCGCTCGCGGTCATGCTCGCCCCTGTCGGGGACGCGGCGCCGGCGCGCCGGCTGGCGCTGGTCGGCGCGGCGATGGAGATGAGTGCAGCGCGCGCCATGGAGCGCAACCTGCCCGAGGACGTCGCTGGTCCGTACCGAGCCGGTCGGGCGGGCACGCTCACGAAGACCGCCTTCGGACTGACCGCGGCCGGGACCACGCTCATCGCATCCTGGGGGCGACGCCGGCGTCTTGGCGCGGTGGTCGGAGGGGCGTTGGTGATGGCGGGCGCGCTCGTCGAGCGCTACGCCGTGATGGACGCCGGCCGAGCATCTGCGCGCGACCCCGGCTCCACGATCGTCCCGCAGCGACAGCGAGCCCTCGCGCGCGAGTAGGGCCGAAGTCCCGGACAACTGCTCAGGCGTCGAGGTTGATCCGCTCGCCGTGCGTGTAGACGTTGAAGTGCTCGTCCCGTAAGAACCCGACGAGCGTCTGACCGAGCCGGTCCGCCGCGTCAACGGCGAGGCTGGACGGCGCCGAGACTGCGCACACCAGCGGGATACCGGCAACCGCCGCCTTCTGCACGATCTCGAAGCTGACCCGCCCGGACACGAGCAGCACCTGGTCGGACAACGGCAGGCGCTGCTCGAG
>JALZAA010000257.1 GCA_030948625.1 Actinomycetota bacterium | reverse complement strand
ATCCTCGGCGCGTAGGAGACAGGGACCTCGACGATCCGCCAGTCGGCAGCCGCCGCCCGCACGACCATCTCGAGCGGCCAGCCGAAGCGGCGGTCGGCCACGCCGAGCTCGAGCAGCGCTTCCCGCCGGGCGCTCCGCATCGGACCGAGATCATGCACGCGCCCGCCGACGCGCCGTGCCATCAGGCAGCCGAGCGCCCGATTCGCGAACCGGGCGTGGATCGGCCACGCGCCGGCCTCCGTCGGGTGACGCGCGCCCAGGACGAGATCCGCCTCGCCGCCGATGACCGGCGAGGCGACGAGCGGCAGATCGCGCGGGTCGAGCGAGCCGTCGCAGTCCATGAAGCACACGACGTTGCTCGTGGCGGCGCGCAAGCCGGTGAAACATGCGGCGCCGAACCCTGGTAGCGGCTCGATCACGACCCGTGCACCGAAGTTCGACGCGATCTTCGCCGAGCCGTCGGTCGAGCCGTTGTCAACCACGATCGGTTCGTAGCCGCGGGGCAGTCGCGACAGGACGGTGGGAATCGCGCCGGCCTCGTCGAGCACCGGGAGCACGACGTCGGGCATCGATGCGACGCTACCCACGCGTCGCGCGGCGTCAACGCCGTTGGTGCTTACGATTTTCGAAACAGGCGTGCGTGACGGGCGATTGCGTCGGGCCGCGTCGGTACAGTCCGATCGTGGCCACCCGTGCGGTCGAGACGGTGATCGCGGCGCGCCAGAGTGCATCGCGGGCGACGGAAACTGCGCTTTCGGCGCGCGCGACTCTCGCAGTGCTCGCCGCGTGGGCGATCGTGATCGTCGTTGCACACGTGTTGGTCGATCGGCTCGAGGCCGCGGGGGCGAACATCCACATCCACGGCGCCCCGCTGCACGGCAAATTCGAGCTCAGAGTGAACGGAGGCCTGCTCGCCGCGGTGGCCGTCGGCGCGGTGGCCGTGTTCGGCGGGCCTCAGTTTGCTCGGCGGCTCGGATGGCGCGCGCTGCTTCTCGCATCGGCCGCGGCGGCTGTGGTCTGGGCGGTGTCGCTCGCGCTGGTTGACGGCGTGCAAGGCTTGACGAGCCCGCTCGAGGCGAACACGGAGTATCTGGCCGACGTGACGAACGTCGGCTCGCCGGGGGCGTTCCTCTCGACGTTCGTCGACCGCATCAGCGACTACAGCGTCCATGTCCAGGGTCATCCGCCCGGCATGCTGTTGTTGTTCTCGGGCCTGGACCGGATCGGTCTCGGCGGCTCCGGATGGGCCGCGGCGCTGTGCATCGCCGGCGGCGCGGCCGCCCTTCCTGCGGTGCTCATCGCGGTGCGCGAGGTTGCCGGAGAGGAAATCGCAAGGCGGGCGACCCCTTTTCTCGTGATCACGCCGGCTGCGATCTGGATCGCCACGAGCGCGGACGCCTTCTTCATGGGGGTGAGCGCGTGGGCGGTCGCGCTGGTCGTGCTCGCGACCGGGCGCGACGGCAGGCGGTCCGCCGCGTACGCACTCGCCGGTGGTCTGCTCTTCGGCGTGACGGCGTTCCTGTCGTACGGGCTCGTGCTGCTGGCGGTGGTGCCGGCGGTGGTCGCGTGGCAGCGACGCCGGCTTCGTCCCCTCGCACTGGCCACAATCGGCGCGGCGCCGGTGTTCCTCGGATTCTTCGCCGCCGGCTTCTGGTGGGTTGCCGGCCTGCTCGCCACGCGCCAGCGCTACTTCGCCGGGGTCGGCGGGCGCCGTCCGTATCTCGATTTCCTGGTGGCGAACGCTGCCTGCCTCGCGATCGTGGTCGGCCCGGCGCTCGCCGTGGCGCTGGCCCGCGTTCGTGACCGGAAGCTGTGGCTCCTGGTGGGCGGGACCATGGTGGTCCTCGGAGCCGCGATGATCAGTGGGATGTCGAAGGGCGAGGTCGAGCGCATCTGGTTGCCCTTCGCGATCTGGCTCCTGCCGGCCGGCGCGGTCCTGGCCGCGAGTCGGATTCGCGTCACGACGGCGTGGCTCGGGCTCCAGGCCACGACGGCGATCGTGATCGCGACGGCGGTGAAGACGACGTGGTGACCGGCACTCCGACCCGCGTCCTGGTGGTGGAGGACGACCGAACGGTCGCCGAAGTGGTGACGAGGTACCTCGAGCGTGAGGGGTTCTCGGTCGAGTCCGTCGCCGATGGTCACGAAGCACTGGCACGCGCCGACGCGCACCTTCCCGACCTCGTCGTGCTCGACATCATGCTCCCGACCTTGGACGGGCTCGAGGTGTGCCGTCGCCTGCGCTCGCGCGCGCCCATCCCGGTAGTAATGCTCACTGCCCGCGGCAGCGAGGAGGATCGGGTGCTCGGGCTCGATCTCGGCGCCGACGACTACGTGTCCAAGCCGTTCTCACCCCGCGAGCTCACCGCTCGGGTCAAGGCTGTGTTGCGCCGCGCCGGGTCGCCGCTGGCTGAGGTCGACCGCGCGGGAACGGTTGACTACGACGGGCTCCAGATCGATCTTGGCGCGCGCGAAGCCCGCGTTCACGGCGAGCTCGCGACGCTCACCGCACGGGAGTTCGAGCTGCTTGCATTCCTCGCCGGCCGCCCCCGGCAGGTCTTCCGTCGTGACGAGCTGCTCGAACACGTATGGGGGTACACGTACGGCGACACCTCGACCGTGACCGTGCACATCCGCAGGCTGCGCGAGAAGATCGAAGACGACCCGTCGACGCCCCGACACATCACGACCGTCTGGGGCGTCGGCTACCGGTTCGACCCGTGATGACGGCGGCTTTGCCGACCGGCATCACAGGAGCCGGAGCTTGCGAGGGCGACAAGGCAATGAAATGAATGAGACCGTCGAGCTCGCCCTCCTCGCGGCGGGAACGGCCGCGGTCGTCGCCGCCGCCGGGGCACTGGTGCTGCGGGCGCTCCGGCGGCGGAGCCTCGGTACACAGGTCGCGGCCGTGGCGGTCGTCGCCGTGGTCGGTGTCGGAGTGGGTGCGTGGGCGGGCGCCCGCGCCATGTTCCTTTCCGAGCACGATCTCTGGGCGCTGGGCGTGATCCTGGTCGCGGCGGGCGTAGTCACGGTCGTGAGCGCGCTCCTCCTCGGGCGGCGCGTCGGAGCTGCGAGCGAGGCGCTCGTCGGCGTGGCCCGGCGCCTCGGCGACGCCGATGCCCGCGCGGACGGGCCGGGCCCTGCCGCTC
>JALZAA010000249.1 GCA_030948625.1 Actinomycetota bacterium | reverse complement strand
CTCGAGCCATGCGCGATGTGCGCGGGCGCGGTCGTGCTGGCGAGGGTGGGCCGCGTCGTCTACGGGGCAAGCGACCCGAAGGCCGGTGCATGCGGCAGCGTCTTGGACGTTCTGGGTGAGCCGCGCTTGAACCACCGGCCGGAGGTCGCAGGAGGCCTCCTGGCAATCGAGTGCGGCGAGCTTCTGAGCGGCTTCTTCGCCTCGCGGCGATAGCGGGCCGAGCCGGACTCGTTGAGAGCCCCGAGAAGAGGAACAGCCGCGGGCCTGCGCCGGCTCATTGCTGGCGCCGTTGGTCATCAGTCGCAATCGCGACCACGATGGCAGTGAACGCGATCCAGTAAATCCGGCTCATGCTGGCCACCTCATGTCAGGATGTAAGCTGCGGCGCCGCCGACCGAGGGTGATTCGCGGGTTTTGCCCGTCCCGGCGCTCTTGGCCGGACGTCATAAGAAGCGCCGATCGCTACCGACATTGCCCGCTCAATTCGAGCATTAGTTGTTGCGCCGCACGCGCCCAGCTTCACGCCACCATTGGAAGGCAAACCACGACGACCTCCCGAGAAGGATGCCGTCGCGCCAAATCACACCGCGTCCATCACTGAAGGACGTCGCGCGCGGATCGCACCACCGTGCCGGACGGCGGGCAGACCCGCCGACAGCGCCGCACGAGGCGCGCGTCGCGCGCAGGACGCTCACGTTCCCGGCGACCCGCCGCGAGGGTGGGTCGCCGGGGGTGGCTGGCGAGAAGGTCTCCGTCTCCAGCTCGACGGTATGAGGCTCGCTCGTTAATGGTAGGTGGCGTCCGAGTGCGCCTCGGAGACGATCACGCGGGCACCGAGGGGCAGGTTGAGCGGGTTGCCCGAAACGTCGACGATCACGTCGATGGCTCGGACAGTCAGGCCTGTGTGTCCGTTCACGAGGTCGTCCTCGGAGATCTGCTCGTTTATGATGACCTCACCGCTCCCGGGTAGCTGCATCGCCGTGTTCGGCGCGGGGTTGTTGGCGATCGGCGTGCCGGCGATAACGAGACTGAGGATCTGAGTACCGGTCGCATTCGACGAAGCACCTGTTGGCCCGGCGGAGCTGTTGGCCTGCGCCTTGAGCAGCTGCGCCGTGATCAGCCCTTTCAGCACCGAGACACCAGTGGGCGTCGTGCCGTCACCTGCGGAGGCGGAGCTGGTCGACGTGCTGCTTCCGGCCGTCGAGCTCGTCGGCCTCGTGATCGTCCCCTGCGTCCTCGAGCTCGCGGCGTTGGCCTGGACGACCGAGCCGTCACCAGGGAGGCTGACCGAGGCCAGGTTCTGGCTGGCGCTGCCGCCCTGCGGTGGGATCGAGACGAGCCCGGCGGTCAACGGCGCCAGCAACGGGTTGGTTGTCTCGCTCGCGACGAACGCGTGTCCGCTGACGTCCTGATTTGGCTGCGCGTTGCAGACGACGATCTGCGGGAAGTCGGCGTGCGCCCGAGCCCGCGAGATGTAGATGTCCTGCGGGCTGATCTGCAGCGTCCCCGCGATGTGGACGTGCAGCGCGGTAACCGTCAGGTCGGCGAAGTAGGTCCCGCTCGTGAGCGACGTCGAGCTGGTCTCCTCGTTGATCACGACGTAGCTACCCACGCCGCCCGCGAGCAGGTCGACCCGGGTATTCGGGGCGACGTCGGCGACGCTGGTGCCTTCGATCCTGAGGTTGGTCTCGGTCGTGCCGGCCGGGGTGACCGACGAGCCCGTTCCGCTGGCGATCGCCTCTGCCTTCGCCTGCACGACATCCGCGGTGATCGCGCCCGCCAGGACGTTCACGGTCGCCGTCTCGCCGACGCTTGTGTTGTCGGCCTGGGCGGGTTGCTGGCTGACCGTGCTCGTGCTGCCCGCGTTCAGGACGTTCGCCGACAGCACGCCTGGGACGTTCACAGGCAGGGCCGGCGGCGGCGAGCTCGCGTTGACCCCGACGCCGTGCTGGCTGCTCTTTGCGTCGGGCGTGGGTGCGAGCGGCACGAGTCCGGTGATCTGGACCCCGAAGCCCTCGCCGTTGGCGTTTGCGAGGTCCGGTCGGGGACCGGGCTGGCTGCTGATGGTGAGCGTGTTGGACTTGATCGGAGTCTGCACGGAGCCGGGCTCGTCCGGGCTCGAGATCGTTGCCGTGTTGACGATTGAGCAGCCGGCGGTGTCGAGGACCCGCACGGTGAGCGTGACGCTCGCGGCCGGCGCCCCGGCCTTGACCGTGCCGATCGACCAGCTCTCGGTCGTGTCGGAAGACGTGCCCGGAGAGCAGGCACCCGAGCAAGACACGAACTGCGTGCCGGCCGGGATGGCCTCGTTGATCACGACGCCGGTGGCGTCAGCGTTGCCCGTGTTCGAGTACGTCAACGTGTAGGTGATCTGGTGACCTGGAGCGGTGCTCGGCTTGTCGGCGCTCTTCTGGAGCATGAGAATTGGCGCGGCCGTGACGGTCACGGTCGTGTGGTTGGACTGCGTGCAACTCGTGCCGATGCAGCCGTTCGCGACGTTATCGATCGTAGTGGTGCCCGCGGGGAAGACCGCGTCGAGCTTCACCTCGAAGTCCACGATGATCGTCACGCCAGGCGCAACGGTCCCCAGCGACCAGCTCACGGTGTTGCCGTTGGCGCTGCTGGCTGGCGTGCAGGCGCTGACGGCGCTCGAACAGCTGATGAACGTCTGATGCGCCTGCATCACGTCCGTCAACGTCACGTTGTTCGCCGGGCCCGTGCCCGAGTTCGTGTACGTCAGCTGGTAATCGATGAAATCACTCGGGACCGCGCTGGCCGACGGACCGTAGTTCCCCGTATCGGTGTCGGTCTGGCCCTCATCACGGACCGCCTTCGTGACCGTCGATGCGGGGCTGGATTCGCAGGTGATCCCGCCTTTGAGGGGCTGGTCTCTGCCGCCCTTGACGCCGTTGGTTTCCCATTTTGCGCGGGCATCCATCTGGTGGTGCCCCGGAGGCACCGCGACTTTCACGGTGTTCGAGCCGGTGGGGCCGTTGAATTTGAAGGTCACAAACGCGACCTTCACGGCGTCGATTGCGACGACCTCGTGAACGGTGTTGTTGGGCAGGTTGGGGAAGCCAGTGAACGTGTAGGTCACACCCGTGCACGTGAACCTCACCGTGAACGTGGGTTCTTCTGCGTAGGCCGTCGAGGCGAGTGAGGCCATTAGCCCCAACGCCACCGCCAACCCACCGATCAACGCGCGCATCCTCGCCCGTGGGGATCGTCGTGAGGGGCCGCCGCGCCCGTCGACGGTCGTCTGCCGTCCGTGCCCAGTGCCCGTCATGTCTTCCCTTTCGAAGCGCTCCACCCGGCCGCAAGGACCCAAGTCGCAGTCGCCTGCGAGCCCACGCGCGCGACTGTACACCAAGATGCCCGCCCGGTGCATCTTCGGGGTTGGCGCGCCGGGATAATCCGAGCTCGACCGGGTGTCGGTTACGGGCACCTGGGGCGCACGCTACCCCGCCGAGACGCGCCGCCGCCCGACAAGGCGCCGGGCGGCTAGCTTGTTGGGGGACATAACCCAGCCACGTCGAACCCCGAGCTCAGATCCGCCCAGCGCGAAGTACAAGGGGGCAAGGACCGCTCCGGGGGCAAGCGTGGCGGCCAGCTCGGCCACTAGACGATCAGGACGAGCTACACCACAACTTGCTACTTAATTGACGCTCGGAAGATGCCTGCTAATCGACGACTTTCAAACTCACGACAGAACAGGCGTATGGCCCGCCGATCATCTAGCCTTGACCGCTGACCCTTAGGAGGGGTGGCAGAGCGGTTGAATGCGGCGGTCTCGAAAACCGTTTCGGGGGAGATTCCTCCGACGAGGGTTCGAATCCCTCCCCCTCCGTTTTGTGATGTGTCAGGACATCCCGGACACATGTGTCGGGACATCGTGGACATCGTAGACCTGTGAGATGGGCTGGTAAGTGCGGCTGGGGTCGAGCGTCAGCTCGCGGATCAGCTGGCCCTCTAGATC
>JALZAA010000234.1 GCA_030948625.1 Actinomycetota bacterium | reverse complement strand
GTCGAGCGACTGTCGAGATAGAGGCGGCTGGTCGTAGGGGGTCAGCGAACCTCCGTCGGATCAATGGGCGCTGGCTAATAGCGAACGGACCCTCCGAGTAGCACTGAGGGGCGAGATCATCCGACCGAAGGCCGCGGGCGCTAGCTCATTTGGGCCAGAGGTGATCAGGGCTGGTGTGCTCGTGGTCGCCCCCATGACCGGCGTCGCGCGACCGGAACCCGTGACCGCTGCCACACCATCGTGTTTTCGTTTCGCATCAGCGCGCGCCGGGAAGAGAAGTCCGGGAAGGGAGGTCCTATGTACATCGGCCTAGGAACTCTGGTCGTCATTCTGGTGGTGCTCTTGATCATCTTTTTCATACGGCGCGCATAACACGTGTGTGCACGAAACGGACAAAAGGGGAGTCGTGATGGGTGAGATCCGCAACAAGGCGCGCAACGCCACTCAGGACGCGAAGGGCAAGGCGAAGGAGACGACCGGGCGAGCGACGGGTAACCGGTCGGTGCAAGCGAAGGGCAAGTCCGACAAAGCAAAGGCGAAGACGAAGAAGACCGTCGAGCGTGTGAAGGACCGCCTGCGCTAAAGATCCAGCTAGGCCGCGTCCCGAACGCAAGAGAACGGGAGCGACGAGATCGTCAAACCTCGACGATGAGATCGTGAACCTCAACACCTAGACGTGCTGCCACTAGGGGGGGAACGCCATGGCGCAGATGAGCGACCCCAGAAGCAGCGTCGGCGTCATCGCCGGACTCTCGCGACGATGGAGGACTGGCTTGTCCGGGAGGTGATGGAGGGCCTTCCGACGAAGCCCTCGCTGCCGAGGGAACAGCGTTACTCGGGGACACACGATCGCTCTTGGGGCCGTCCGGCTGGAGGACGTATCGCAGCGCGCACATCACGCGCGGTCGCGGTTAGCGGCGATCACGGCGAGGTCGCCTGACTCCCAGGTGACCGCGGCGGTGAAGCCAGTGCCGCCCAGCCACGTCAGCAGATCGTCTACGCGGTCGGGCATGTCGAAGCCGGGCGAGAGTGGCGTGACGGCATCGATCGGGTCGTCGGGAATCACCACGTCGGCGAGAACGAACCGACCGCCGGGGCGAAGGCGGTCGTGCACACGCGCGAACAACGCTTGTTTATCGGTGCCGCTGATGTGATGCACCGCCAGCGCTGAGGCCACGAGATCGAATGGCCCGTCGGGGAGTGGACCGCGCATGTCGCCGACCAGTGAGTCCTCGACCTGAGCAGAGGGGAGTCGCCCTTTCGAGATTGCAAGCATGTCGGCACTCTCGTCGAGGAGATGCAGCACCGCTGACGGGTGGCGTCGTAGGACCGCGAGGGCGGTCTCACCGGTTCCGGTCCCGAGGTCGAGGACGCGGTGAACATCGTCGATCCCGGTTGCCTTGGCAGCCTGGTACTGAAGCTCGTCGAAGGCGGGGACTTCCCGGCGAACCTCGACGAGGTAGGTCTCGGGCTTAAAGTGAAACTGCGTCATGCAACCCGACCGTACCGAAACAGAAGTCTTCGCTGACGTGCGACTGGTTTACGGCCGCGTGCGGGTATCCATCCATATCCTTCATTCCTTCAGCGCTGAGCGACCGCTACGAAAGACGCCTCCGCGCCGGTGGAGTTCATCGAGCATCGATTCGCCAGGGCGCGTATCTGCGGTGTCCGGGTCACATGGATCAGGCTCGTCCGACACGCTGAAGCAATACTCGCTGCTCTTCCCATGCGGCACGGTCAGCAGCCCGTGTGATCCGAGACGCACCTCGTTACCGCAGCGGTCCACGATGACTCGAAGTCGAGCCGGATCGTGGTTCCAGACTGTTGAGCCGTCCGTGAACGTGATGCTGTCAGTGTGCCGCTCGCACCGTCCGCCCCCCGGATTAAGTGCATCAAGTGCGGGAAAATCGGTCATCCGTCGGATCAGTCAGTTCCCGTTCCGAAAGTCAACTTGGGACGGATCGACGCGGGTCGCGCCAGACGGATTGGTCGACGCGGTGAAGCAAGAGGGCGAAGACGGCCTAGATCGGTACCCTGACGGAGCCTCAAACGAGGCACGGGGGGATCATGGCAACACACGAACCGCCGGGCGGGTACCCCGAACCTCAACAACAGTGGGGGCGTCCTCTCGGTACCAGCGGGTTCGCGATCGCCTCGCTGGTACTCGGAATTGTCTGGGCATTCTGGATCGGGTCGATCCTCGCTCTGATCTTTGGCTACGTCGCACTTCGTCAGGTCAAACGATCCGAAGGCTGGCTAACTGGTCGTGGCATGGCGATCGCCGGAATCGTGCTCGGATGGGTTGGCATCGGCTTCCTTGCCTTGACCATTGCGCTCGGCATCTTCGGCTACATCAACAGCCCGAACCATGACTACGGACAAGGGAAGTGTGTGAGCGCCAGCGACGAGGTAGTGCCTTGCGACGGCAACGAATGGGGCCTCATCACGAGTAGTGGGGTGGACTCCCCCTCTGCTTGCAACAGGGGCGAGTACTACATACGCAGCGGCAACACCTACTACTGCGTCGAGCGGTTCGGCGGGAAGCTCTGAACGCTTCAACACCGCTCCCGACCGCTACGCCGAGCCTACCGGCGTGGGTAAATCGCAACGGCGAGCACGTCGCGAAAGGACCAAACGGCTCCGTTTGAGCGTCCTAAGCCCCCTGCCAGGAGACGTTTACGTTCCGCCTGCCCTGCTGAAAGCTGATCGCGCGGTCGGGAGGGTGTGACCCCAGGCTCCGACGAACCCGGCTCCACACTCTCGGCCCGAAGGGGGAGCGGGGACCCGTCTTCCAGCCATTTGGGTCTCCGCTTCCCGCGTCTCGACGGGCATCTAGCCCGCACTTCAACCGCCGCAGCTTCCGTAGCGCCTTGACGAGCTGGCCGAGGACCTCGAGCGCCTCATCCCGGTTCAGCGCCGACGCGCCGGGTG
>JALZAA010000207.1 GCA_030948625.1 Actinomycetota bacterium | reverse complement strand
CCGCCCACCACGCCGACTACCGGCTCAGGGTCGAAGGCAAGGTGCGACGGAAGCTTGACTTCACGCGGGACGAGCTGCTCGCGATGCCCCAGCACGAGGCGACCCTTCCGATCTCGTGCGTCGAGGGTTGGAGCACCACGCAACGCTGGCGGGGTGTGCGCGTACGCGACCTGCTCACGCGAGCCGGAGCCGACTCCGACGCCGAGGTACGCGTGGAATCGCTCCAACGTCGACGCTTGTACCGGTCATCAGACCTCAACCGCTGGCACGCGCATGACCCGGACACGCTGTTGGCCCTCCAGGTCAACGGCGAGGCCCTCGACGTCGACCACGGATACCCGGTGCGGCTCATCGGGCCGGACCGACCCGGCGTCATGCAGACGAAGTGGGTCACGAGGCTGGTCGTGCAATG
Source organism: Actinomycetota bacterium (assembly GCA_030948625.1). Lineage (GTDB taxonomy): Bacteria > Actinomycetota > Acidimicrobiia > IMCC26256 > JACDBD01 > JALZAA01. The sequence goes on along the minus strand of JALZAA010000207.1, from coordinate 2,207 downwards.
AGCGCGCAGAGCTACGGCCGCACGTTCTGGATCGCCGTTGCGATCGGCGGCGCCGTCATGGTCTACGGCGCTCTCGGGCTTGTGAGTGACGCCGGCTTCGGAGCAAGCACGAACGTCGCCGCGTGGCTGGCCGGAGCGGACGTCGCCAACGACTTCGTCCTCGCGCCACTCGCATGTCTAGTCGGAGCGGCCGTCGCGCGCGTCCTCCCCCGCTGGTGCCGGGCACCGGTCCAGGCCGCGCTGCTGACGAGCGGCGTCCTGCTCATCGTCGTCTTCCCCGCGTTGCGCGGCTATGGCCGCGACACGGTTCCCGACAACCCGTCTGTCCAGCCTCTCGATTACACGACGGCGACGTTGACGGCGCTCGCCGTCGTATGGGCCGCCGCCGGAGTGTGGTTGGTCGTGCGGCTGGTTACTTCCGGCCCGGGAACACGGCGACCTCGGACTCGTGCCACACCGGGTGATCACCCGACGTCTCAACGTTGAAGCAGAAGTCGCAACCCGCCCGTCGCAAGCGGCCCTGAAGGCCGTCCGTGCGAGTGGTCACGCTGAAACAAGCGGCGGTCACTAGCTGACTCGATGCATGGCCGAAGCGGTTTGAGGCGAACCCAACACCACGGCGTGGGAGTGCAAGTGCCACGCAGTACCAGATCGCCGGTCTGGCGCCATTCGGACCGCCGAGCCGCTCGTTGTTCGGTGCGCCCGAGGAACGTGACCGCTCCCGTTCGGGATTCGAGTCGTCTCTAGTCACCTTCTCCGGCCGGGAGCGTGCGTCGTCGGGGTTGGTAGGCGGTGACTGAAGATGTGCCCATCAGAACCTGGGCGACGGCGGTCGCGATGAGTGCCGGCACGACGAAGCCTGGTCGACCTGTGGACTCTGCCACGAAGACGATCGCCGCGATAGGCGTTCGATAACCCGCGCCGAGGAAGGCAGCGGAACCAACGACGGGGAAGAGGCTGGTCTGCGCTCCCACGCATGCTGGATGAACCGACCCAACAGCCAGCCTTGCACGAAGAGAGGAATGAACAGTCCGCCGGCGCCGCCACCGCCGACCGTCAGCGCGGTAGCGAGCGCGCGCAACACGAACAGTGCAGCGATCAAGGCGATCGCCCGCTTGGGTTCCAACGTCCAGGCGATAGCGCGATATCCCGGCCCCAGGGTGAGGCCGTCGCCGAAACCGCCGCGGTGATCGAACACACGTTTGGTAGGTTCACGCTGTCAGCTTCGGAAGAAGGTGCAACACGTGAAGCGCGTGTACCTCGATCAGTGTGACTGGATCTATCTCATGCGAGCCGAGACAGGATCTGCGCAGGATGCACGGTTCCGCGACGTCCTGGCCTTCGTGCGATACGCCGCAGCGAACGCTCTCGCCTCCTTCCCGTTGTCAGCGGCCCATTACATCGAGACATATCGCCGAGGCAGTCCCACCTCACGCCGTCAGTTGGGCTGGACTATGGCGACTATTTCGCGCCAACACACGATTGGCGGACCTTCCCGTCTCCTACCGGCGGAGCTTGATGCCGCTCTGTCCGCTCGCTTTGGTCGCCCCGAGCGTCCACGGCAGGTCCAGGTCTTCGGCATCGGTATCCGGCACGCATTCAACCGATCGGACGTTCAGCTCCCCGACCTTTCTCACCTGAACGCAGCCGCGTCACCATGCCCATCGAACTCATCGCCGGTCCGCCGTTCCGACTGCCAGCCCACGGCATCGAGCCGCCAGACCGACGGGCGAGCATTTCGTTTGCCGAACGCGAGCGCACACGGACTCAGCAGTTCCTGGTTGAAGGTGACCGTGACCTTCCGCGGCGAGAGGCACTCTTCGTCGAAGTGAAGGACATCATCGACAACTACTGGCGACAGTTCGACGACGCAGGCGTGGACATCGCTGAGCTTGTCGAACGCGGTCCGGACGTCGTAACGGAGTTCATCGCCGCTCAGCCGGTGCGGGCTTTGGTCTGTGAGATGCGGTGGCGAGCGCACGCTAACGCGGCGTTCCCGTGGGAGCCGAACGACTTAACTGATTTGATCTTCTTGGCGATTGGTGCGGTCCACTGCGACGTAGTCGTCGGTGACAAGAAGTGGACCGACATGATCCGGCGTTGCGAATCTCCGTACAGAGCGACGGTTCTGTCCAACCTCCTCGAGCTTCCGGCTGCGCTCGCTTAGCGACGTCCCCAAGAGCCGCCCTCGCGACGAGGCGACCCGG
>JALZAA010000187.1 GCA_030948625.1 Actinomycetota bacterium | reverse complement strand
GGGGCCTTCGTGGGTGATGAAAGCGGCCAAGCGGTCGACACCGATCAGCTTGGTCGCGCTGCCGCAGAGCACCGGGAACACGCTGGCTTCGGCAATGCCCTTGGCGAGGGCCTGCTCCAGCTCTTTGACGTCGATCGACTCGTCGTCGAGATAGCGCTCCATGAGGTCGTCGTCGGCGACGACGATGCCCTCGACGAGCGCGTCGTGCACCGTGTGCTCCTCGCCCTCCATCTCGTCGGGGATGGATCCCTCGGTGCCCTTGCCGCCCTCGCCGTCGTACGTGACTGCGATGTCGGTGAGCAGGTCGACCACGCCGCGGAAGGAGCCCTCCTCGCCGACCGGAAGCTCGAGCGGCGCAACCCCGGCACCGAACTTCGCCTTCAGGTCGTCGAGGGTCCGGGGAAACGACGCCCGCTCACGATCGAGCTTGTTGACGAACACGGCGCGAGGGATTTTGGCCTGATCAGCCATACGCCACGCCATCTCGGTCTGGACTTCGACGCCTTCGACTGCGGACACGACGAACACCGCGAGGTCGGCGACGCGCAGCGCGGCCGCGACATCACCGATGAAGTCCGCGTACCCGGGCGTGTCGACGAGGTTCACCTTGTGGCCGTCGTGCTCGAACGGCGCGATGGCCATGGACACCGAGATCGCCCTGCGCGCCTCTTCGGGGTCGAAGTCGGACACCGTGTTGCCGTCCTCGACGCGGCCCAGCCGCGGGATGGCACCGACGACGAACAGCAGCGCTTCCGCCAGGCTCGTCTTGCCCGACCCGCCATGACCGACCAGCGCGACGTTGCGGATCTTCCCCGACGGATACACCTTCAAGCCGGTTCCCCCTATCTCCCGGTTGTCGTGCCCGCGCGCCCGGAGTCTACGACCGGCGTCGCGGGACCCTGCAGGGCGCCCAGAGGGGCGGTGGTACCCTCGGGTGGTCGCGGTCGCGAGCGGGAAGGATCCCGAATGCTCGACGGACGCTGGCGCGCCAATGTCGAGCGCGGCCTCGAGCCGGTCGGCAAAGGCCTACAGCGGGCCGGCATCAACGCTGACGTGCTGACGGTGATCGGGCTGGGGTTCGCAGTCGGCACTGCGTTCCTCATCGCGAGCGGTCACCTCGTGCTCGCGGTCTTCGGCGTGATCGCCACCGGCGTGCCCGACATCCTCGACGGCACCGTTGCGCGGAATTCCGGGCGAGCCGGTCCCCGCGGCGCGTTCCTCGACTCCGTGTTCGACCGGATGGCCGACGCGGTGCTGTTCGGCGGGGTCGCCTGGCTCCTCGCGGGAGAAGGCGCGTACCTGCCGATGCTGGCCTTCGCCGCCCTCGGCCTGTCGATGCTCATCTCGTACGAGCGCGCCAAGGCCGAGAGTCTCGGCTTCACCGCCCGAGGCGGTCTCATGGAGCGCGCCGAGCGCATGGTGCTGCTCGCCATCGGACTCGCGTTCGACATCGTCGTCCCCGTGCTCTGGGTCATGGTGGCCCTCAGCGCGGTCACAGCGGTTCAGCGCTTCGTCAAGGTGTGGCTCCAAGCTTCGCCCGAACGTCCCGAGCGAGAAGAAGGCACCTGGAGCACGCGGATGGCGCGCATCGGTCGACGCCGCCACGTGCGTTCGGCCGAAGATGTCGAGCTGGCGGGCGCGAACCGGCGGTTCGGCGACCGGTGGCGACGGCAGTCGCAGGCGCGCGCCGCGCGGCGCCGTCGTACCCGTCCCTGACGATTCCGTGCGCACCCCTGTCGGCGCTCGGGCGTCGTACCTCGCGTACCGCGCCGGCGCCGAGCTGGCCCGGGCCGTGCCGGCGCGCGTGGGGGAGCCGGCGGCGTGGGTCGTCGGCCGAGCGATCGCGCTGGCGATGCTGGGCCGGCGGCGCCAGGTCGAGCGCAACCTGCGACGGGCGACGGTCGGCGAGCTGAGCGGCATCGCGCTGCAGAAGGCGGTCGCCGACACCTTCGACTCCTATACGCGCTACTGGCTCGAGCTGTTTCGGCTGCCGGACGACGCGCGACGAGGCCTCGAGATCGACATGGACGGCCGCGAGCACCTCGAAGAGGGGCTCGAACGGGGTCGCGGTGTGATCGCCGCGCTGCCGCACGTCGGTGGGTGGGATTATGGCGGCGCGTGGCTGGCGTCCCAGGGCTACCCGCTCACGGTCGTGGTGGAGCCGGTCGAGCCGCCCGAGCTCTTCGAGTGGTTCGCCTCGGTTCGGCGCGAGCTGGGCATGACCGTGGTCGAGCTCGGCCCCGAAGCGGGCAGAACGGTGCTGCAAGCGTTGCGCCAGAACCAGGTGGTGTCCCTGCTCTGTGACCGCGACCTGACCGGCGACGGCGTCGAGGTCGAGTTCTTCGGCGAGATCACCACCCTGCCGGCCGGTCCCGCGACGCTGGCGCTCCGCACCGGCGCGCCGCTGCTCCCGACGGCGGTGTACTTCCGGCCCCGAGGAGGGCACCATGCGGTCGTGCAGGCGCCCATCCCGGCAGAGCGTGAAGGCCGACTGCGCGACGACGTCGCCCGGGTCACCCAGGCGCTGGCGCGTCGGTTCGAGGACCTGATCCGCGCCGCCCCCGAGCAGTGGCATCTCATGCAACCCAACTGGCCGAGCGATCGCTCGAACGGCGTCGAGGCCGGTCACTGATGCGCGTCATGCTGGTGTCGCCGTATTCGCTGTCGATGTTCGGCGGGGTCCAGAACCAGGTGCTCGGCCTCGCGCACAACCTGCGCGAGCTGGGCGTCGATGCCAGGGTGGTCGCTCCGTGCGACGGCCCGCCGCCGGAACCAGGCATCGTCACCGTCGGCCCGTCGACACAGTTCTCCTCGAACGGTTCGATCGCTCCCATCGCGTCGGGGAAGGCGGTGGCGCGTTACACGCTGGAGGCGCGCCGGGTCATCGAGCCCGACGTCATCCACCTGCACGAGCCGCTCGTCCCCGGTCCGACCCAGACGCTGCTCATCTCGGCGGACGAGCCGATGGTCGGCACCTTCCACGCGTCCTACGAGGGCGGGGTCAATCACTGGTACACGATGTTGCGGCCCCCGCTGCGCCGGTTGATCAGCCGGCTCGCGGTCTGCACTGCGGTGTCGGAGGACGCGGCCGAGATGTCCGACCTGTCCCTCGGGTGCAGTTCCCAGATCCTCCCGAATGGCGTCGACGTGCCCACGTTCGCGAAAGCCACGCCGTGGCCGGCGCCGCGCCCGGCGATCCTGTTCGTGGGGCGCCACGAGCCCCGCAAAGGCCTCGACGTCCTGCTGGACGCGTTCGCCGGGCTCGAGCGCGACGCCGTGCTGTGGGTGGCCAGCGACGGTCCCGACACCGCCAGCCTGCAAGCGCGTCAAGTACCCGGCGTCGAATGGCTCGGCGTCATCTCGGACGAGGAGAAGGCCCGGCGGATGCGGGGCGCGACCGTGTTCTGCGCCCCGTCGGTGGGGGGCGAGTCGTTC
>JALZAA010000183.1 GCA_030948625.1 Actinomycetota bacterium | reverse complement strand
AGGTCGAGGTCGCCGGCGACGTAGGCGCGAGCGAAGCCGAGCTCACCCGGCGCTTGAACGATGCGGCGCAGCGCGGTGGGCGAACGGATCAGCAGCGTGGCGGGCGCGTCGGCGGGCCCGAGCCGGCTGCCGTCGTACGCCTCTATCCCTATGGGCACGTCGGAGCCGAGGAGCTCCCGCAGGAGATCGGCCAGCGCCATCGCGCCAGTCTGGTCGGCCGGAGATCAGAAGTCGACCGCGCTGAGGTCCGGCAGCCATCGTGCCGCACGCCGACACGCCTCACGCCAACGGTCGCGATCGAGCGTGCGCCGAGGGTCGATGCGCTGGCGCGGCGACCATGTCGCCGCCAGCTCCTGCTCGTCGCGCCAGGTACCGACGGCGAGCCCGGCGAGGAATGCGGCGCCGAGCGTCGTGGCTTCACGCACCGGTGACACCTCGACCATGCGCTGCGTCGCGTCGGCGAGCGCCTGCAAGAACGTGGCGTTGGCCGTCATGCCCCCGTCGACGCGCAGGCGCGGGATCGCGATGCCGGAGTCGCCTTCGGCCGCTTCGACCAGGTCCGCCCCTCGATGCGCGATGCCCTCGAGCACGGCACGAACGATCTCGGGGCGGCCGGTTCCGCGTGTTAGCCCGAGCAGCGTCCCGCGCGCGCCGTAGTCCCAGGCCGGCGTGCCGAGGCCCAAGAGCGCCGGCACGTACCAGACGTCGCCCGTGTCGTCGCATTGCGATGCAACGTCGTGACTCTCCGCTGCGCTGGTGATCACGCCGAGGTCGTCGCGCAGCCATTCGACGTTGGTACCGGCCGACAGCATGACCGCCTCGACGCCCCAGGTCACCGTGCCGCCCACGCTGCGGCACACGATCGGGAACGTGCCGCCGGGCCCGCGACTCTCGAAGCCGGGACGGGTCGCGCCCAGCACGAGGTCGAGCATGGCGCCGGTGCCGAACGTGATCTTGGCGTCGCCGCACACGACGCCGCCCTGACCGATGAGCGAAGCCTGCTGGTCGCCGGCGATCCCCGCGATCGGCGGCGCACCGGGCAGCGCGCTTGCATCGCCGACGACGCCGGACGAGTCGACGAGTCGCGGCAGCATCGACTTGGGGACGCGCAGCGCGTCGAGCGCGCCTTCCGACCATGCCGCGGTGTCGCCGTGGAGCAGACCGGTCACCGCGGCGTTCGTCGTGTCGGTCAGGTGCAGGGCGCCCTCGGACAGCGTCCACGCCACCCAGCTGTCGACCGTGCCCACGCAGAGGTCGCGTGTCCGGTCGTCGTCGAACTGGTCGAGCAGCCACTCCACCTTGGTGGCCGACTCGTTGGGGCCGAACCGGAATCCCGCTCCTTGGAGCTCGAGACAGCGTCCGACCGTGCGCAGGTCCTGCCACCCGACGCCGGGCCCGACCGCCTCGCCGGTGCGGCGGTCCCACACGATCGTCGAGCAGCGCTGGTTGGCGATCCCCACGGCGTCGACCGCGCCGCCGGCGTCGAGCGCGGTGCGTGCGGCGTCGAGCACGGTGGCGGCCATCTGGGTGGCGTCGAACTCGACCAGCCCCGGCGCCGGCGACTCCGGCAGCAGCGGACGCACCTGCTCGTGCTCGACGCGGGCGTCGGCCCCGACGATCGCCGCCCGCACGGACGACGTCCCCACGTCGACGACGAGGATGCTCACGTCTCACCGATGCGTGCGTGGAGCAACATATTGATGCTCTGTGCACGCATCATGGCCAGCCCGGGTCGCCGAAGGGGTCGGGGAGGCCGAGCTTGCCCGGGTTGAGGATGCCGTGGGGGTCGAGCGCCTGCTTCACGGCTGCCAGCACGTCGAAGGCGTCGCCGAGGGCGTCGTGGACGAAGCGGGCCCGGTTGAGCCCCACGCCGTGGTGGTGGCTGAGGGCGCCGCCCGCCGCCAGCACCGCCCTGGTGCCGGCGTCCCAGGCCGACCGGTAATAGGCCTCTCGAGCCTCGGCCTCGGTTTGGCCCGCAAAGGTGAAATAGAGACAGGCCCCATCGGGGTAGGAATGGGACAAGTGCGCCGAGGCCGCGAGAGTGCCGCCTACCGCCTGGATCGCCTCCGTGGCCTCGGCGTACATCTTCGGCAGGGCCGCCCAGCTGGCGGCCACCTCCATCGTGTCGACCACGTAGCCCTTCGAGATCAGCGCCTCAAGGGCGGCCACGTCGTTGCGGTGCTCGAGCCAGCGGCCCACGAGCTCGGCGTCGAGGATCTCGGCGCCGGCGTCGAGGCACTCCTCGAGCACGACGTTCATGACGCCCTCGACGAGCTCGCCGTCGCCCTCGTCGAGGACGAGCAGCACGTTGCGGTCGCCGGTCTGGTAGCTGCGGTCCGCCTCGGCGGCGTCGTAGAGGCGGAGCACCGCCGGCGTCGCCCCGCGGTGCAGGACGCTGCGGCACGCCTCGATGCCGTCGGCGAACGTCTGGAACCCGAACGCGGCCCGCCGCTCCGTTCGCGGCGCCTGGTGCAACCGCAGCCGCGCGCCCGTGATCACGCCCAGCGTCCCTTCGCTTCCGACGAACAGCTGCGTGAGGTCCGGCCCGACGGCGGCGCGCGGCGCTCCGCCGGTGTGCACGACCCGCCCGTCGGCGAGCGCGACGTCGAGCCCGACGACCATGTCTTCGATCTTCCCGTAGCGGGTGGAGTACTGACCGGCGCCGCGGCACGCGAGCCAGCCGCCCACGGTCGACAGGTCGATCGACTGCGGCCAGTGCCCGAGCGTCGCGCCGTGCTCGGCACGGAGCGTCTCCTCGAGCCAGGTGCCGAACGTGCCCGGAAGGACGTCGAGCACCAGGGATTGCGCGTCCACGCCGACGATGCCGTCGAGCCCGCACAGGTCGAGCACGACGCCGCCGTGCACCGGCACGCTGGCGCCGCACACACCGCTCCGCCCTGCCGCCGGCGTCACTGGGACGCGCGCGTCGTCGCACACGCGCAGCAGCGCGGCAACCTCGTCCGCCGACGCAGGCCGCGCCACGGCCCCCGCGCGCGCCGGCACCTCCCCGTCGAGCGCCCAGATCATCGCCAGCGGCCACCAGTCACGGCTGGACTCGACCACTGCCGCCGGTTCTACGGTCACGTCGGCGCATGCCGAGCG
>JALZAA010000139.1 GCA_030948625.1 Actinomycetota bacterium | reverse complement strand
CCGCGCGTGGCGGGAGTGCCGGTGGTTTGACGATGGGCGCGGTCGCGAACATGCGCCCCGACCTGTTCCGGGCGATCGTCGCCGAGGTGCCCTTCGTCGACGTGCTGACGACGATGCTCGACGAGACGCTCCCCCTCACGGTCACGGAATGGGAGGAGTGGGGCAACCCCGTCACCGATCCCGAGATCTACAAGGTGATGAAGTCGTACTCGCCCTACGACAACGTGGAGGCCAAGGACTACCCGGCGATCGCCGCCACCGCAGGGCTGAACGACCCGCGCGTCCAGTACTGGGAGCCCGCGAAATGGGTGGCCAAGCTGCGTGCCATGAAGACGGACGAGAACCTGTTGGTGCTCAAGACCGAGATGGGTGCAGGCCATGCGGGCCCGTCGGGCCGCTACGACGCATGGCGCGACGAAGCCTTCGTCCTCGCCTTCCTCCTCGACCAACTCGACGCGACCTCGCCGTGACGTGTTTTGGCGTCATGTAGGTCCCATAAGGCATCTAGATGACGCCAAAACCAGAAGGGACTCAGCCGGGCGCGGGGAGGACGGCGGCGAGCTGGCGGCTCTGGGCGAGGAGGACGCCGTCGCGGGTCCAGATCTCGCCGTCCTCCTCGAGGAACCCCTCGGCGACGACGTTGGTGCGGAAGCTGGCCAGGACGTAGTCCTCGGGCCGCGCGCCCGGCACGGGAAGCGAGGAGCGGAAGTGGATCGTGAGGTCGACGGTCGGGACGATCATCGGCTGGTCCACCCGGCCGAACACCGCGGGGATGACCGCGTCGGTGAGTGCAGCCGCGACGAGACCGTCGACGACTCTCAGCTCGGGGAGCCGGATCCAGCGAGTGATCACGGCTTCCCCTGTGGCCTCGAGCGGAAAGCCGCCGCGCACCATCCGGTTCTCCCACCGGAACGCGATGTCGGGGATCATCGGATCGTCGGTCGGCGGCTCGATCACCGGGGACTCCTCCGGCGGCGGTGCATCGGGAGGCTGCACGTCGGCGAACTCGGGACCCGGCCGAGCCTTCGAGAACGCCCCGAGCGCCAGTCCGATCAGCTTGCCGTCCTGGGTGAGCCGCGCCGAGCACGACGTGAGGGAGCGCCCGGCGCGCTCGATGACTGTCGCGATCTCGAGCGGGTCCTCGACGGGTGGTGCCGCGTAGTGCACGGTGAGCGAGCGCGGCGACCGCTCCTCGTCGGCGACCGCTTCGGTGAGCGCTCGTAACGCAATCGCGGCGAGGTAGCCGCCGTTCGGGCCCCGGTGCACCCACCACGACGTGTCGAGCGTGCTCTCGTAGCGTCCGCCGCCGAGCGCCCGCACCGCCGTCTCGCGGTCGAAGTCGTATTGCCGCGCCATGAGAGGCCGGAGCCTACGCTGCGCGCATGTCAGAGCCGATCTCGTTGACGACTGCCGACGGTGTCACGCTCGAAGGCGAGATCGCCGCCGCCGGTGGCGCGCCGCGGTGCGGCATGGTGATCTGCCATCCGCACCCGCAATTCGGCGGCACGATGCGGTCGATCGTGATCAGCGCCCTCTTCGACGCGCTTCCGGCGCTCGGCGTGGCGTGCCTGCGGTTCAACTTCCGCGGCGTCGAAGGAAGCCAAGGCGTGCACGACTTCGGCAATCTCGAACGAGTCGACGCCGAGACCGCCGTCGAGGCGCTGGACGGTCGGCTACTGCCGGGCACGCCGCTGATCTTGACCGGCTGGTCCTTCGGAGCCGACATGGCGCTCTCGGTACGCCATCGGCGCGTTGCAGCTTGGATGGCGATCGCACCGCCGCTCGTCTCGGTACACGACCTCGACGGCCTCGCGACCGATCCGCGGCCCAAGCTGCTCGCGCTCGCCCAACACGACGAGTACCGCGACCCCGCCGAGGTCACGGCGCTCGCCGAACGTTGGGCGAACACGGACGTGCACGTGGTCGGCGGCGCGTCCCACTTCTTCATGGGCCGCACCGACCGTCTCGTCGAGCTTGCGGCCGGCTACGTGGATCAGCTCTCGGCGGCGCCGACCGCGTAGCGCAGCCCGCTACATCTTCGCCAGGCCGACCACGTTGCCGTCCGGGTCGGCGAACATCGCGATCTCGGGGCCATCGGGGACCTGCATGGGCGGCATGACCGTCTTCCCGCCCAACTTCTCGGCCTCGTCGAGCTTTGCCTGCAGATCCTCGACGTTCACGTAGAACGTGGTGTACGGCCCGCTGCCGTCGGGCGGCTTCGAGATTCCACCACCGATGCCCTCCCCGGGGCTGTCGGTGTCGACGATCCCATAGTTCATCGGGTTGTTGGCCTCGATCTTCCAGCCGAAGAGGTCGGCGTAGAACTTGTTCGCGGCTTTGCTGTCGTTCACGCCGATCTCGAAATGCACAACCGGGTTACCCATGTGACTGCTCCTGTCTGTCGGGGGGTGTCTCTTCTCTTACTTCGTTTGCTCGCCCGCGGATTGCACCCACGGGTCGGTTCCCGCGTCACGGCCGCTCACGGCGGCAGCGAGACGCGCCAGATAGTGCTCCCAACCTTGCGCGTGCGGGTCGTCGCGGCCGCCGGGCAACCCCAAATGACGAAGCCGCACGATCGTGGCGCCTCCATCCGGTTCGAGGGTGACTTCGACCGTGCTCGAGCCCGGGCGCACGGGGTTGCTCTCGTCTTCCCAGCCCCAGGTGAACACCACACGCTCGTTCGGCACCACCTCGACATACTCGCCGCGCGCGACGTCGCTCCCCGTGACGTTGACGCGATAGATGCCACCAGGTTGCGGGTCGAGCGTCGCGTCGACGCCCATCCAACGGATCATCTGATCCGGATCGACGAAAAACCTGAACACGCTCTCGGGCGGAGCCTCGACGCGGACGTCTCGTTCGACGACCACGTCATCTTCACGTGCGGCCACGGAGCCGTCCCTTCCGTTGCGCGCGGTCGTCGGCCTCGGCGGCCGATTTCATACGGGCGAGGCCCTCGCCCCACAGGTCGTCGAGGTACTTCCGCAGGTCGGCGAAACCCTCGGGACGGGCGCGGTACATGCGCCGTGTGCCGTCACGACGCTCGTCGACGAGGCCCGCATCTTTCAGCACCCGAAGGTGCTGAGAGATCGCCGGGCGGGAAACCTCGAAGTGTGACGCGATGGCGCCCGCGCTCAGCTCGTCGTCCCGGACGAGCCGCAGGATGTCCCGGCGTCTCGGCTCGGCCAGGGCCCGGACGGCTGCTTCCACAGGCGATATGTAAGCGGATCCTTACCTACTACGTCAAGATGACGCCGTGGACAGGGAATTTGCCCTATTGTGGTCGCCTGCAGCCGCGGCGTTTCGCACACCTGGGGGGGTAGTGAGCGAAAAGCGACGCTTTGCGTACCAGCCCGCGCTGGACGGCCTGCGAGCCTTCGCCGTCCTCTCCGTCTTCGCGTACCACCTCGACGCGGGATGGGCGCGAGGCGGGTTCCTCGGGGTCGACACCTTCTTCGTCCTGTCGGGCTTCCTCATCACCTCGCTCCTCGTCGGCGAGTACGGCCGGCACGGGACGATCACCTTCGCCGCCTTCTGGGCGCGGCGGGCTCGCCGGCTGCTGCCGGCGCTGCTCCTCGTCCTGCTCGGAGTGGCGGCGTTCGCCGCGCTCCAGGTACCCGCCGACCAGCTCGACCGGCTGCGCGGTGACGGCCTCGCCACGCTCTTCTACGGCGCGAACTGGCGCTTCATCGAGTCGGGCCAGTCGTACTTCGCCATGTGGTCGGAAGCGTCGCCGTTGCGGCACATGTGGTCCCTGGCGATCGAGGAGCAGTTCTATCTCCTGTGGCCCCTCATCACGTTCAGCTGCCTCGGCCTGGCGCGCGGTCGGCGGTGGCTGCTCGGGGCCGTGTGCGTCACCGGCGCAGCGGCATCGATCCTCGCCATGGCCGTCCTGTACGACCCCAGCGATCCGTCACGCGCCTACTACGGGACCGACAGTCGCGCGCACCTGTTGCTGATCGGTGCCGCGTTGGCCCTGATCCTGTCGCGGTGGTCACCGCAGCGCACGACAACGCGTTCCGGCGTTCACGCGCTCGGTCTCGTCGGCGGACTTGGCTGCCTGGCGGCGTGGATCTGGGTGCCCGACAACGCATCGTGGATGTACCGCGGCGGCTACGCGCTGTTCGGCGTCTGCGTTGCCGCCGTCATCACCTCGGCGGTCCAGCCCGGCCGCTTCGCGCTGCGATCGCTGCTGTCCCTCGGACCACTCGTGTGGATCGGACGCATCTCGTACGGGCTGTATCTGTGGCACTGGCCCGTGATCGTGTTCGCGTCGCCGGCGCGGACGGGTCTCGACGGCGCCTCGCTGACGACGCTGCGCGTGGCCCTCACGTTCGCACTCGCCACCGCTTCGTTCTACCTGGTGGAGCTGCCGATCCGGCGGGGGGCGCTGCGGCGACGCTGGGCGGTCACACTGTCGCCGGCGGTCTTCGTCGCCACGGGGGCCGTGGTCATCGTCGCGACCGCGGGCGCCGCTCCCCCGCCCGCGTACCTCCAGGGCGGCCCCGGCAGCCTTCTCACGTCCGCCCCGACCAAGCAGATCCCGGTGGTGCCGGCGGCCCCGGCGCCGGAGGCGGCCATCGCCGCGCCGCCGGGTGCACCCGCCGCGGCGGCTGCGCCCGCACGGCGCATCGTCCTCGTGGGCGACTCACTAGCCCAGAGCCTCCTACCCGGCCTCAACGACGCGGCCGTCGAGCATGGCGTCGACTTGTTCCCGGCATCGGTTCCGGGCTGCGGGGTGCTCGGCGGGCTGCCGGTCGACCTGGCCGGAGCGACGTACAAGTGGTCGGAAGACTGCGCGAACGCGATCCCCAAGTACCAGACGGCACGGATCGCGCAGTTCCGGCCCGACGTGGTCCTGTGGCTCAGCATCTGGGACCGGACCGAACGACTCGTCGGCGGTCGGCGCGTGAGCCCCCTGACGATCGAAGGACGCCAGGCGTTCCTTGGGCTCATCGACGAGGCCGCGACGCGACTCACGGCGACCGGCGCCAGGCTCGTGATGGTCACCGTGGCGCCCGCCGCGCCCAGCGACGAGGACCCCAACCCGCCGCACGACGAAGGCGTCGTGCAGATGAACCGGCTGATCCGCGAGTACGGCCGGCAGCATCCCGACCGCGTGGCGATCGTCGACATGGCCGCGTTCTTGTGCCCGAACGGTGAACCGTGCCCTGAGTCGGTCGGCGGGATCCGTCCCCGTCACCGCGACGGCAATCACTTCGAACCGGACACGGCGGGCTGGGTGGCACGTCAGTTCATGCCGCAGGTGATCGCGGCCGCTCCCGGCTCCGGGATGCAAACGTCCGGGGCCGCGGCGGCGACCAACGCATCGGTCGGAAAAACGGGCTGAGGAGCGCGGGGCCGGGCGCCCGGCGCCGTAGCCGGGTCAGGCCCCGGTGCTGACGCCTGACCGGAGCGGGAGCAGCTCGTAACGCTCGAGCAAGTTGATCCGGCGTTCGACGACGGACTGCCAGTGAGCGAAGTCGTGGTCGTAATGAGCCCGATCGCCGTCTTCGATGGCGTGCTCGAGCTCGTCGAAGGCTTCGTCCTCGGCGTCGAGCAGTTGCCGGTACCGCGCCAGGAATCCTTCGTCGACCACTCCGTTCGCCTCGCCCATGCCACTCCTCCTTCGGCGTGTCGACGGCGCCGGCCGACGCCGTCCCGCCGACCGTACCTGACCCGCCGGGGGCGGCGATACGGACGTCAGGCGAGCGCGGCGAGGGCGTCCTCGACGCGGAAACGGCCCTCGTAGATCGCTCGCCCGACGATGGCGCCGGCGAGGGTGCGGTCACCGGTCCGGAGCTGTCGGAGCGCGGCGAGGTCCTCGAGGGTTCCGACGCCGCCGCTGGCGATGACCGGCACGGTGGTGGCTTCCAGGACGGCGCCGAGCTGATCGAGGTCGGGGCCGGCCATGGTGCCGTCGCGGCCGATCTCGGTGACGACGAGCGCCGAGGCACCGCTCTTCCCGAGCGCCCGCGCCCGCTCGACGAGGTCGACGCCCGTGCCCTCGGTCCAACCGCGCACCGCGACCTCCCGACCGCGGGCGTCGAGGCCGACCGCGATCTGACCCGGGTGCATGGTCGTGAGCTGGTCGACCAGCTCCGGCTGCTCGATCGCGCTCGTCCCGATGACGACCCGCGCCGCGCCGCCGGCGAGGAACTCGCCTGCCACCTCCGCGCTGCGGACTCCCCCACCCACCTGGACACGACACGGCACAGTGGCGCAGATCGTCTCGATGATCGTCAGGTTGGCCGGCTCACCGGTGCGGGCGGCATCGAGGTCGACGACATGGAGCCAACGCGTCCCCGCGGCGGCGAAGTCACGCGCCACCTGCACAGGGTCGTCGTCGTACACGGTCTCCGCCTCGAAGTCCCCCTGCCGCAGACGTACGCAGCGGCCGCCGCGGAGGTCGATCGACGGATACAGGTCGAACGGCACTCTCCTACAGCGCGCCCTTCGTCGACGGTACGCCGGTGCCTTCGATCCTCACCGCGTCACGCAGACTGCGGGCGACGCCCTTGAACGACGACTCGATCACGTGGTGGCCGTTCTTGCCCGCCACCGAGCGCATGTGGAGCGTGATGCCGGCCGCAAACGCGAACGCGCGCCAGAACTCCTCGGCCAGCTGCGGGTCGAAGGTGCCGATCCACTCCGATCTCGGGTCGACCTCGTAGACGAGGAACGGGCGGCCCGACAGGTCGAGCGCGACCTGGACGAGCGCCTCGTCAAGCGGCACGGCGGCGGTGCCGAACCGGCGGACGCCCGCTTTGTCGCCCAGCGCTTCTTTGAACGCGCTGCCGAGCACGATGCCGACGTCCTCGATGGTGTGGTGCGTGTCGATCTCGAGGTCGCCTTCGGCGTCGATACGCAGGTCCCAGCCACCGTGCTTTCCGAGTTGCTCGAGCATGTGGTCGAAGAAGGGAATCCCCGTCGACGCGCTCACCTCGCCCGATCCGTCGACGTCGAGCGCGAGGTCGATCTTGGTCTCTTTGGTCTCCCGGTGCTGTTGCGACGCTCGGCTCATGCCGCGGGCACCTCCTGGAGCGCGGCGCGGAGGGCGGCGAGGAAGGCATCGTTTTCCTCGGGCGTCCCCACGGTGACACGGAGGCAGTCGTGGAGTCGAGGCCAGCGGGAGAAGTCCCGGACCAGGACGCCCCGATCGACGAGCCGCTGCCAGAGCGCGTGCCCGTCGTCGCCCACGCGCAGAAGGACGAAGTTCGCACCCGAGGGCAGCGCGGTCACACCGTCGACGGCGTCGAGCGCGGCTCGGAGGCGTTCACGTTCCTGCACGAGGACCGCAACCCGCGCGTCCATCTCGGACCCGTACTGCAGGGCGAGGACGCCAGCCAGCTGCGTGGGCACGGCCAGGTGGTACGGGAGCACGACCTTCTCGAGCTCCTGCACCACCCACGGCGGCGCGACGCAGAAGCCGAGGCGCAGCGCCGCCATCGACCAGACCTTGGAGTACGTGCGCACGACGACGAGCGGCGCGTCGTCGGCGACCAGGTCCATAGCGCTGCGGTCGGCGAATTCGCCGTACGCCTCGTCGACGACGACCAGCCCGTCCGTCGCATCGACGATGTCCTCGACGGTCGCGGCCGGCTCCACCGTGCCGGTGGGATTGTTGGGACTGCAGAGGAAGACGAGCGCAGGCCGGTGCTCGGCGAGCAGCGCCCGAGCGGCGCCGGGATCGACGGTGAAGTCCGCGGTCCGCTCGCCGACCACCACACGCGTGCCTGTGATGCGCGCGATGTGCGAGTGCAGCGCGTACGTGGGCTCGAAGACGGCCGCGGCGCGTCCGGCGCCACCGAAGGTGAGCAACAGGGTCTGGAGCACCTCGTTGGAGCCGTTGGCGCAGAAGAGCCGCTCCGCGGGGTGGCCCAGCTGCGCGGCGAGTGACTCGCGCAGCTCCCGCGCGTCGCGGTCCGGGTAACGGTTCA
>JALZAA010000136.1 GCA_030948625.1 Actinomycetota bacterium | reverse complement strand
GATGGTGCGAGCGGAGGGACTCGAACCCCCAAGCCCCGAAGGGCACCGGCTCCTAAGGCCGGCGCGTATGCCAGTTCCGCCACGCTCGCGCGCCCCGAGTCTCCCACGACGCCGCTGCGGTAGCGTGCGGGAATCGGAGGAGGGGAAATGGGAAAGCAGGTACCGATCGTCGACTACCTCGTGGTCGACGACGGCGCGCCGTACCTGGTCGCCAACCGGTGCGACAACTGCGGCGCGCTGTATTTCGACCGTCGCAACGCGTGCGCGAAATGCAGCGGCCGATCGTTCTCGACGCAGCGTCTGGCCGACGACGGGACCGTGCGCAGCTTCACGATCGTGCACCGCGCCGCTCCCGGGGTCCCGACGCCGTACGTGTCGGCGATCGTCGACCTCGCCCGCGGCGGTGTGGTCAAGGCGAACCTGCTGAACGTCGAGCCCAGCCCCGATCACGTGCAATTCGGCATGAAGGTCCGCCTCACCACCACGGTAGCCGGGGTCGACGACGAGGGGACCGAGGCGGTCCAGTTCGGCTACGAGCCGACGTGAAGGGAGTAAGCGATGGCTGAGCGCGACGTCTGGATCCTGGGCGCGTCGATGACGAAGTTCACGCGCTACGCCGACAAGGACCTCATCGACCTCGGCGCCGACGCGGCGCTCGCCGCGCTCGACGACGGCGGCGTGACGATGAGCGACATGGACGTCATGGGCGCCGGCAACCTCATGGAAGCGGCCAGTGGTGTCGGTCAGCGGATCCAGAAGCAAGTGGGTCAGAGCGGCATCCCCGTCTACAACGTCGCCAACGCCTGTGCGACGGGAGCAACTGCGGTTCGTTGCGTGTACATGGCCATCAAGTCGGGCGAAGCCGACATGGGCATCGCCGTGGGCCTCGAGAAGATGGGCAAGGCCGGTCTGCTGGGCAGCGCGGCCCGCTCCGACAAGAAGGTGTACGAGCCGTCCGGTCGCTACGGGTCCGTGATGAGCGTCGAGGGGCGGGTCGGCACGACGCTCATGCCCGGCGTGTTCGCGCAAGCAGGCATGGAGTACGCGAACGAGCACGGCGGCGTCGGGTTCGAGCAGTTCGCCAAGGTCGCCGAGAAGAACCACGCCCACTCCACGCTGAACCCGCTCGCGCAGTACCAGAAGCAGTTCTCCCTCGACGAGGTCATGGGCGCAGAGATGATGGCGTACCCGAACACGCTGCTGATGTGCTGCCCGACCGGCGACGGCGGTGCCGCGCTCGTGCTCGTGTCCGAGGAGAAGCTGCAGTCGCTGTCCGACGACCAGCGCAAGCGCGCGGTCAAGATCTCGGCGTCGGTGATGACTTCCGATCCGTGGACCGAGACGGATCAGGTCCAGCCGGACGTGAACACGCTCACGCGCGATGCCGCCAACCAGGCGTACGAGACCGCCGGCATCGACCCGTCCGACCTCGACCTCGTCGAGTTGCACGACTGCTTCGCCACCGCCGAGCTGATCCATTACGACAACCTCGGTCTGTGCAACCCGGGCGAGGCGGGCAAGTTCATCGAGGAACGAGGCCCGTGGCGCGACGGAGAGACACCGGTCAACGTGTCGGGTGGCCTCATCTCCAAGGGGCATCCGCTCGGCGCGACGGGCGTGGCCAACCTTTACGAGGTCGCGACGCACCTGCGCGGTGAGGCGGGCGACCGCCAGATCGACGGCGCCAAGGTCGGCCTCACGCACGTGATCGGACTCGGGTCCGCGTGCGCCGTGCACGTACTCGAGAAAGCGACGGTGTAGGGCGCGCCATGCTGCAGCCCGGTACCGAAGCTCCCGATTTCACGGTTCCCGATCAGGACGGCAACCCCGTCACGCTCTCGGAACTGCGCGGCCGCTGGGTGCTGCTGTGGTGGTACCCGATGGCCGACACCCCCGGTTGAACGATCGAGGGAAAGGGCCTGCGTGACCAGGCCGCCGACTACGAGAGCATGAACTGCGAGATTCTCGGGATCAGCTTCGACGCGCCGGAGGCCAACAAGGCGTTCCGCGAGAAGTTCGACTTCCCGTTCCGGCTCCTCTCCGACTACGACGAGCAGGTCGGCGTCGCGTACGAGACGCGCGCTCCCGGTACCGAAAAGGGCAGCTTCTCGAAGCGGTTCAGCTACCTGATCGATCCGGAAGGTGTGATCCGCAAGTCGTACGAGGTCGCCGACATTCCCGTGCATCCCGCCGAGGTGCTCGCCGACCTGCACGAGCTGCAGAACGCCTGACAGAGATCGCTCAAACCGCCGTCCATCCGCCGTCGACGCACAGCACCTGCCCCGTCACGTAACTGCTGGCGTCTCCGGCGAGAAAGAGGAGGGCACCGTCGAGCTCGTGCGCGTCGCCTTCGCGGCCCATCGGCGTCCGGCTGCGGATCCAGCGCTCCGAGCGTTCGTCCCCGAACATCCGATTCTCGGTCATCTCGGTCCGGAACCACCCCGGTGCGAGCGCGTTCACACGCACTCCCTTGCGTGCCCACTGGGCTGCAAGCTCGCGGGTGAGGTTCACGAGCCCGCCCTTGGACGCGGCGTAGCTCGCCATCGGGATCTGCCCCACGCCGACCAACCCCCAGAGCGACGCGATGTTCACGATCGTCCCGCCCGCTTCCCGCTCCACCATGCCGCGCGCCACGAGCTGCGCGAGCGCGAACGGTGCGACCAGGTTCACGTCGAGCACGTCCCGGAACGTATCGATCGGCTCGTCCAGCGCGGGTGCGAGAGCGTCCCTCCCCGCGTTGTTGACCAGCACATCGATCGCGCCGTAGTGCGCGAGCGTCGCGTCGACCAGAGCGCTCGGCGCCTCGGGATCGGAAAGGTCGCACGCGACGGGAAGCGCGTCCGCGAGCTCGGCGGCCAGCTCTTCGAGGCGATCGATTCGCCGGGCAGCCAGCGCTACACGTGCGCCGGCGGCGTCGAGCACTCGTGCGAAGCGGGCACCGAGCCCGGAGCTGGCGCCCGTCACGAGCGCGACGCGGCCGTCGAGGCGGAACGCGTCGAGCGGGTCGGGCACGGGCACGGCGGCAGTGTACGAGCCTGGCCAATCTGCTCAGCGTGCCGCTGTAGAGTCCGCGTCATGTTTCGGGCGGGATCATCGATCGCTCGGCTGCCCTCGGCTCTCGCGGCGCTCAGTGCGCTGGCGCCGGCGATGGCGATCGTCGACGTGCCGGCGGCGGGCGCGTCGCCGGACGCCTGTGTCGGACTGAACGGCGTGACCGGCTCGAACGCGCGCGCGATCGGCTCCAGTGGAGTAGCTGTCGCTGCGGCCGACGGCCACTCGAAGGTGCAGGCAGCGAGCGTCTCCGACGGGGTCGCACTCGCCTCCGCCACCAACAATGCGACTGCGAGCAGCATCGGCGAGAACGGCGTCGGCATTGCGCTCGCCGACTCGTCGTCAGAAGGGGGAGGAGCGGGTGAGAACGGCGGCGTGGGCATCGCGCTCGCCGTCGACGGGGGCTTCGCCGGCGCCGACGCAGACAGCCTCGTCGCCGTTGCGGCCGCCGCCGGCCCGGCCACCGCCAGCACGACGCCGGAGGTGGCCGCGACCTGCACGGGTCCGGGACTCGCGCTGGTGGTCCGCAGCGACGGCGCCTTCTGCGTCGCCCCGTTCGGATTCGTGGCCAGCGGCTGACCAACGGACGCCCACGCGGCGCCGTACGTGTGCGGAAAGGTTCGGGTGCCGGCAGAACACGTGCTCATCACGGGAGGCTCGGGGTTCATCGGGTCCGCGGTCGCGCGCGGCTTCGTCGACGCCGGCTATCGGGTCACGGTCGTCGACCACACGCCCGGCACCGTGAGAGGTGCGGACTCTGTTGTCGGCGACCTTCGAGAGGAGCAGGTCCGCGAGCGTGCTCTGGTGCACGACGTCTCCGGCGTCGTGCATCTGGCCGCCGCGACCTCGGTCGTGGGTTCCATGAGCGACCCGCTCAGCGTCTATCGCGACAACGTCTCGGTGACCGCGGCACTCCTCGAGCTGGCGCGCACACGGGGCGCCGAGCGCTTTCTGATGTCCTCGACGAACGCAGTCGTCGGCGAGGTCGGACATCGGACGATCGATCCCGAACTGCCTCTGCGACCCCTCACGCCCTACGGCGCGACCAAGGCCGCCGGGGAGATGTTGCTGTCCGCCTATGCAGGCTCGTACGGAATGACCACGTGCGCGCTACGGCTCACGAACGTGTACGGGCCCGGCATGGGACACAAGGACAGCTTCGTGGCCCGCCTCATGCGCGCCGCGCGCGCAGGAGCCGGCGTCCAGGTGTACGGCGACGGCTTGCAGCAGCGAGACTTCGTGTATGTCGACGACGTCGTCGCGGCCATGCTGCTGGCGTGGCGGTCCTCTGTGGTGGGCACGCTGATCGCCGGTTCGGGGACATCAGTGACGATGCTCGATCTGATCGACCGCGTGCGGCGTGTCACGGACCGGCCCATTCCCGTCGAGCACGCGCCTGCCCGCTCCGGTGAGATGACGGCCGTCATCGTCGATCTGACCACGACGCGCCGGCTCGGATACGAGCCCGCGATCGAACTGGACGACGGCCTGAGCTCCGTGTGGAGGGAGGCGGCGGTCGACTGGGCCTCGCGGCCCGGATGACGCGGCTCCTGCCACCCGGCCTCGACGAGATCGACGAGGCTGCGATCTCCGCGTTCC
>JALZAA010000100.1 GCA_030948625.1 Actinomycetota bacterium | reverse complement strand
GATCCGGGTAGGCGAGCAAGACAGGCGTCGGGGAGGCCCGGGTGGCCGCTGCCGAGGTGCGCGCGGCAACGCGCGCCCTTAGCGCCGCCGCCCGTGAGGCCTCCCCGGCGATGTTTGCCGAGGTGCTCAGGGCGCGGCGACGGCCACCATCAGGCGATGTCGGCGACGAGCGCGTCGTCGCTGACCGGCGGTTCGTCGCTCGCGGGCACGCCGTCGACGTAGGTGACGCGGTTGGTCCGCACGGCGGGAACGGTCGGGCCCGGGACGATCACACCCACGAGGTTCAGCGGGTCGGTCGCGTTGACCACCACCCGCTCCCCCGTTCGTGGCTCCTTGCGAGTCCGGGCGAGCTGGTCGGCCGCCGCGGGCAGCGCGTACTGCTCGCCGCTGAAGCCGCCGACGAAGCGACCACCGCGCACGAGACCTCGGTCCTCGAGCCGGCGCAGTGCCCACTGGATGTCGCGCCACGGCATCCGCAGCGAGTCGTGGACGGCAAGGTCGCGGAACACGACACCCCACCGGTTGATCAGCTGCTCGGCGACCGCTTCGGCGAGCTCCTCACGATCGACGTCGTCGCCGCCCCCGGGAACGACCGACCAGCGCCCCGCCGACGTGCTCCCCGTTCGGGCACCGCGCCGCAGGCGCGACATGCGCCGAGGGTCGGACACGGCGCGCGTCCCGCTGATCCGCGCGCGGATGGCGCCGAAGCCGTCGCACATCACGAGGCCGCGCGCCACGCCGTCCCAGAGGCCACGCTCGACATCGTCGGGCAGTCGCCGGGTCGCGGCGACGAGATCGCCGGCGAAGCACGCGCCGCTGTCGCGTAGCGCTTCGACGATCTCGGCCGTCGCTCCCACCGACGGCGGGGCCGGCTCGGCGCCCAGGCGTGTGGCGTCGAGCAGCCAGGGAAGATCGGCGCGGAAGACGACAGAGATCGGAGTCGCCTTCGAGGGCGCGCCGGCAGGTGCGTCGGCGTCGCGGGCGCGCGGGGTGAGCCGCAGCCAGGCGACGTCGCCGTCGTGGCACAGCCGATCGAGCCATCCGGCCTGGTAGTGGTGCACTCGGCGGGCGAAGAGGTCGGGCTCCCAGGTGACGGCCGCGCTCTCGAACCCCTGAAGCTGCTCGATCACCGACACGAGCCCGGCTTCGCCGTTGAGCTGCGTGCCGGGCGCCACGTGGTTCCAGCGCAGGAGGAACCGCATGAAGTCCTGAGCGGTGACGGGCTCGACGCGCTCCCGCCGAGACCGCCGCGAGTACGAGTGCATCCGCGCGAGCAGGCGTCGCGCGACCCACTCCGAGTCGGCGCCGTCGGGGCGGTAGCGGCCCTGCATCGCGAATCCCTCGTGCTGCAGCGCGGCCAGTGCCGATGCCACGCGTGCCGTTGCGAGGGTGGTCGTCTCGGCCAGGTCGGCGTCGGTCGTGATGCCGGAGATCTCGAGGTGACCGCGTACAGCGCGGGTGACGGCGCCGTCGTCGCCGGCGAGCGCACCTGCGGCGTCGTCACGCGCCTCGGTGGTGCACCACAACTCGACGCCGTCGTTCGCGATCACGCCGGCGCGACCGCGGGAGGTCAACTCGTCGAACAGGGAACGCCACTCGTCACGGGGTCGAACGACCACGAGCGACATCAGCAGGTCGTGGAGATCGTCGGCGGTCGTGGGCTCGGGCACGACTTCCTCGTGCACCTGGTCGATGACGTCGGGGTCGAGCGATCCGATCGCGGCGAGGTCGACGGTGAGGCCGCGACGCAAGGTGACGGCATTGGTGCGGCGGTTCTGGAACTCCTCGTCGTCGAGGAACGCGTACGGGCGGGCGTTGATGATCTCGTGCGACAGCGCCGACGCCTCCGTCGTGTCGACACAGTGCACGGTCACGTCACCCGCCTCGATGCCCTCGAGGACGGTCTGGAGGCCGTCGGCGTCGAGCGCCTCGTGGAGCGTGTCGCGGATCGTCTCCCGGACGAGCACATGGTCGGGGATCTCGATTGGGCCGACGGCGTTGTCCTGGCACGCCGCCGCCTGCGGGAACACGGCGGCCAGGAGGTCGTCGGACTCCATGCGCTGGATCGGCGGCGGGTTGCGCCGACCCATGCGGAAGCGCAGAACCATCAGCGCCCGGTTCAGGTTCCAGCGCCACCGCGCCTGGAACATCGGGGAGTCGAGGATGGCGTGCTCGAGCGTGTCGTGGACGGTGCGGCTGTTGACGGAGCGAGGCACTTCCTCGAGCGGGAAGCTGTGCTGCAATCCCAGCGACAGCACGATGGCGTCATCGGTGGCGGCGGCTTGCAGCTCGAAGTCGAACGTGCGGCAGAACTTCTTGCGCAGCGCGAGCCCGAGGGCGCGGTTGATGCGCCCGCCGTAGGGCGAGTGCACCACGAGCTGCATCCCGCCGCTGTCGTCGAAGAACCGCTCCAGCACGAGCTGCTGCTGGGTCGGCATGGCGCCGAGCGCGGCCCGCCCCGCGGCGAGGTAGTCGACGATCATCACCGCGGCTTCGGGAGGGATGCCGGCGGTGTCGATCAGCCACTGGCGGGCGTCGTCGGGGCGCCCCTGGACGAGGAGCTCGTCGACATGACGGCGCAGCTCCGAGACCTCGGCCGAGAGCTCGACCGTGCGGGCGGGGGCCTCCCCCAACCAGAACGGGATCGTCGGCAGCGCGCCGGCCGCGTCGCGCACCCGCACGACACCCGGCTCGATCCGGCGGATCTGCCAGGAATGGGTGCCGAGCAGGAACACATCGCCCGCCATGGACTCGACGGCCCAGTCCTCGTTGACGGTGCCGACGAACGTGTCGTCGGGCTCTGCGACGACGCGGTAGTCGCCCGTCTCGGGGATGGCTCCCCCGGAGGTGGCGGCGGCGATCCGCGCACCCTTGCGACCGCGCAGCTCGCCGTTGACGGCGTCGTGGTGGACGTAGGCACCGCGCTGGCCCCGCCCCGTCTCGATCCCATTCGATACGAGCTCGACGACCTCGTCGAACTCCTCGCGGGAGAGCTCGGCATATGGCGCGGCGAGCCGGACGAGCGCGTACAGGTCGTCGGTACGCCACTCCTCGGCCGCGACCTCGGCGATGATCTGCTGCGCGGCGATGTCGAG
The DNA here is from genome assembly GCA_030948625.1 of Actinomycetota bacterium. Lineage (GTDB taxonomy): Bacteria > Actinomycetota > Acidimicrobiia > IMCC26256 > JACDBD01 > JALZAA01. Next base: position 4,376 of record JALZAA010000100.1, on the reverse strand, counting down.
CGGCTGGTGCGGGAACTGGATGGTGTCGAGTCGGCCGGCGCGCACGGCGACGAGCAGCCCTGCGCACTCGACGAGCTCGTCGCGTGTCAGCGGATAGAGGCGGCCCTTCGGGGTGCCGGTTCGCGTGTGGTTCGAACGGCCGACGCGCTGGAGGAACGTGGCGATGCTGCGCGGCGACCCGATCTGGCAGACGAGCTCGACCGGGCCGATGTCGATGCCGAGCTCGAGCGACGCGGTTGCGACCAACGCCTTGAGCCCGCCGGCGCGCAGGCGCGTCTCGACCCGCCAGCGGCGCTCCTTGGAGAGGCTGCCGTGATGCGCGGCGACGACGTCGTCGCCGAGACGCTCTCCGAGCTGGTGTGCGAGCCGCTCGGCCATGCGACGGGTGTTGACGAACACGAGCGTGGTGCGGTGCTCGGTGACGAGGTGCGCGATGCGGTCGAGGACGTCGGACATCTGCTCCGCCGACGCGACGGCTTCGAGCTCGCCTTCGGGCAACTCGAGCGTGACGTCGAGCGCGCGCCGGTGGCCGACGTCGACGATGACGGGGGCCGGTCGCTCACCGACGAGGAGCCGCCCGACCGCTTCGATCGGACGTTGCGTAGCCGACAGCCCGATGCGCGCCGGGCGGCGGTCACACAGCGCCTCCAACCGCTCGAGCGTGAGCGCGAGGTGCGCGCCGCGCTTGTCGCGCGCGACGGCGTGGATCTCGTCGACGATGACGGTCTCCGTGGTGCGCAGTGCCTCGCGGCCACGCGCGCTCGTGACGAGGAGGTAGAGAGACTCCGGAGTCGTGACCACGAAGCTCGGCGGCCGACGCACCATCGCGGAGCGTTGCGAGCTCGTGGTGTCGCCGGTTCGGACGGCGACTCGGATCTCGGGCGCGTCGAGACCGAGCTCGACGGCGACCTCGGCGACCTCGGCCAGCGGCCGCTCGAGGTTCTCGCCGATGTCGACGGCCAGCGCCTTCAGCGGCGAGACGTACACCACCCGGGTGCCGGTCGCCACGTCGACGCCGCGGTCGTGCTCGCGGTAGAGCCGGTCGATCGCCACGAGGAAGGCCGCGAGCGTCTTGCCCGAGCCGGTGGGGGCGGCGATCAGCGTGTCGGCGCCGGACGCGATGTGGGGCCACCCCTGGGCCTGCGCCTCGGTGGGGCCGTCGGGGAACCGGCGCCGGAACCACTCGGCCACGGCGGGGTGGAACCCGTGGATACTGGCGCCCGAGCCGGGTCGCGGCGCGAGCTCGGGCCCCATCCCGGGCGCGGTCAGCTGCACCATCTCCTTCATTGTGCCGCCAGGGTATGACGGCTACGGCTGGATTGACCCGAAGATCGCGTCGGTGCCGGGTTAGAGCGTGGCGAACGCCGAGGAGGCGGCGACGAGGTCGTCCGCGAGAGCCGGATCGCCCTCGATGTGCCGGGCCAAGGCCGCGGGCGCCAGGCGCTCCGATGCGACCCGGCACCAGCCGACCACGTCGGCGGTGAGCACCACGTCCGGGACCTCCGACGTCTCGCTGAACCCGAGCGGGATCAGCCAGTCGCCGCCGCCGGGGCCCGTGAGCACCACGCGCGCCGTCTTCCCTCGGTGCGCTCGCTCCGCCACCTCGAGCGATGCGGGCATGGTCGTGACCGACAGGTCGGCCATCCGGTGCAGCACCTCCGGCTCCGGCGGCGAGAGCTCGAGCCCGAGCGCGCGGCGGATGTCGTCGGCGTGGGTCCAGGTCTCGAGCGCCCGCGTGACGAGCATCGCCTCGCGGGGGAACGGGAGCCCGAACACGTGCACCCGCTTGCCGGGCGCGGCGTCCTCGGACCACAGAGCCAGCGCGTTGACCGATACTCGCCACAGCGCGCGCACGTCGCGCAGCGGCCGGCCGCGGAAGCGCGCCACGAACACCGCCGTGCGCCGCTCGATGTCGTCCTCGGTGAGGTCGGGCACGGTGGCGTGCCCGATCGCCGCCGCGACTGCGCTCTCCATCGCCGCCAGGTGGATCACCAGCTCCTGCACCGTCAGCCCGTTGGCGGTGAGCACGTCGAGCGCGTCGGCCGGAACGGCGTCCAGCAGCGCGTCGTACCGCGCCGTCTCGCTCAGATAGACAGCCTGAAACGGATCGTCGGTGTGCGCCGGACGGCGCGTCCGCGCCGCCGACAACACGTTGTAGAGCAACTCGGGCGGCGGGGCGAAGGCCTCGGTGGCGCCGATCGCGGCAGCTGCGTTCCGGAGTCGCGCCAGCTCGCCGGCTGCGGACGGCGCGCGCTCGACGTACTCCTCGACCGCGGCGGCCTCCGCCGGCTCCAGGGCGTCGAGGGCGTATGCGCCCAGCAGCTCGCCGAGGGTTGTGTCGTCGGTGGTCATCGGTGACTCGGTTCTCTGCCCGTGTTCATGACGGAGGGGGCTTCGTCGTCGAGCGCATCGGCGACTCGGCGCAGGCCCAGGCGGAGCCGGGACTTCGCCGTCCCCTCGGGGATCCCGAGCACCTCCGCCACTTGCCGGTACGTCTTCCCGCCGAAGTACGCGAGTTGGATGGCGCGCCGCTGGTCGTCGGGAAGGGTGGCGAGCGCCGTGCGCACCCGTTCGGCCGTGACGAGCGCCATCGCCATCTCCTCGACGTCCGGGGTCGTGTCCGGCCGGCTCGCCTCCTTGATCGCTCGCCGCCGACGAGCTTCCTCGCGACGCACATGGTCGACGGCGCGCCGGTGGGCAAGGGTTCCGAGCCACGTGCGCAGTGACCCGCGGTCGGGGTCGAACGCGTCGGGTCGCTCCCAGATGTTGACGAACACGTCCTGGGAGACGTCCTCGGCGGCGCGGGCGTCGCCGATGACCCGCAGCGCCAGCCCGTACACGAACGAAGCGAACTGGTCATAGATCTCGGTGAGCGCTGCTTCTTCACCGGCGATCAGCCGGTCACGCGTGATGCGCTCCCATTGGCTCGGACGGACATCACGGCCCGCCGGCTCTCTCACTTGCTCGGTCACGCTCCTGCCCCCCACACTCGATCTTCGTCACGGCCACCAGCGCGGATCACCGCGTTTCGGGCGAGGCGGACCCCCCGAGACGCCGCATCATCCAGCCGCCGGCGACGGGACGAACATAGCTTCAGAGGACCCTCGCAAGCTCGGGCTCTGCGGCGGCGCCGGCAAGGCCGACCGTCGCTTCGCCCTAGGCTCCGCACGCGCGGCCAGGAGGACACAGGTGGCAGACCGGTACGACCTCGTGATCGTCGGAATGGGCTCGGGCGGGATGGTGGCGGCCGAGTTTGCCGCCACGCTCGACCTCAAGGTCGCCGTGGCCGAGCGAGGCCGCGTCGGCGGCGATTGCCTCTGGACCGGCTGCGTGCCGAGCAAGGCGCTGCTGGCCTCGGCGAAGACGGCGCACCACATGCGCACCGCCGACGACTTCGGCATCGAGCCCGTCGAGCCCACGATCGACCGGGGCAACGTGTGGAAGCGCATTCACGCCGTCCAGCAGGAGATCGCGCAGACCGACGACAACCCGAAGCGCTTCGAGGAGATGGGCGTCGAGTTCGTCTACGGCCACGCCAAGCTGGTCGACAAGCACAGGGTGCAAGTCGGTGACCGCACGCTCGAGACGCGCTACGTGCTGTTGTGCACCGGCAGTCGCCCCGCGGTGCCGCCGATCGAAGGGCTGCAGGAAGCCGGCTACGTCACCAGTGAGAACCTCTTCGAGCTCGACGAGGTGCCGGCAAGCTTCGTGAACATCGGCGGCGGCCCGATCGCGGTCGAGATGGTGCAGGGCTTCACCCGTCTCGGGATCCCGGTGACGCTGCTCCAGAAGGGCCCGCGCATCCTGCCTCGAGACGAGCCCGCGCTCGTCGACAAGCTCGTCGACCTGCTGCGCACCGAGGGCGTGGACCTCCGCTTCAACGTCGAGACCAAGAAGGTCACGGTCGAGAACGGCAAGAAGGTCGTGCACGGCACCGAGGACGGCAAGCCGGCCACATGGTCGGCTGACGAGCTGCTCGTCGCGGTCGGGCGCGTGCCCAACACGGAGAACCTCGGGCTCGAGGAGCTCGGCATCAAGACGACACCCAAGGGCGTCGTCGTCGACAACCGGGGCCGAACCAGCGTCGACAGCATCTACGCGTGCGGCGACCTCGCCGGCCGGTTCCTGTTCACGCACTCGGCCGCGTACGAGGGTGTGCGAGCCGTGCGCGACATGTTCTTCCCCGGGAAGGGAAAGGTCGTCGCGGCCGTCCCGTGGTGCACGTTCACGGATCCCGAGCTCGCGCACACGGGCAAGACCGAAGCCGAGGCGCGCAAGGAGCACGGCGACGACATCGAGATCTGGCGCATGGATCTCGAGCACAACGACCGCGCCCGCGCCGACGGCGCCGAAGAAGGCGCCATCATGATCATCAC
>JALZAA010000088.1 GCA_030948625.1 Actinomycetota bacterium | reverse complement strand
GTGCGACAGACATCCAGTCGCACAACACGTATTCGACGACTGGCACTCTCGGAGCATCGACACTCAACAGGCGCTGACTGTGAAGAAGTTCGAGGGGGCAGCGCCGATGTGGAGCGCATATCGCCGGTTCGGGCGCTCGTGAGAACGAGGATCGACGAGTCGTTCTGTGCGCGTCCCTGAGCCGGCGTTCGGGGGGCACCGGGCCCCTGCTCGGTAACGGCTCTTTGAGGATGCCCTGTCAGCTCTCGATGGCGAACAGTCTCCACGTCTCGGGCACTCCCTTGAGGACGTGAGTGCCTTGCTCGGACGCGGCGATGCCCGTGCCGACGATGTGGCCCTTGACGGTTTCTGAGATGAGCACTTCTCCGGGGCCGGCGAGATCACAGATGCGCTTGGCGATGCTTACCGCCAGGCCGACCGCATCGTCGGGCCGGAACTCGACTTCGCCGGTGTGGACACCAGCCCGCACTTCCAGGCCAATTCCCTTCGCTTGGGTCACGATTTCCATCGCGGCGCGCAGGGCCCGGGTGGTGGCATCGAAGGTGGCGAGGAACCCGTCGCCGATGGTCTTGACTTCACGACCTCGATAGCGGTGAAGGGTGGCACGGACCATGGCGTCGTGATCGTCGGTGAGCGTGGTCCACTTGCGGTGGCCCATGCGTGCGGACTGCTCGGTCGAGGCGACGATGTCGGTGAACAGGACGGCGGCCATGATCACGTCGCCTTCGGGCGCCTGGTGGCTGCCGGTTAGGAACTCCTCGGCCTCGTCGAGGAGCGCGTCGGTGTCGCCCACATAGAACATGTGGTCGGCGCCCGACAGCTCGACGTAGGTGGCGCCGGGGATGTGCTCGCCCAGATAGCGACCAGCGCCGACCCCGATATAGCGGTTGCCTTCTCTGTGAAGCACGAGGGTGGGGACAGCGACGGTCGGGAGCAGCGCCCGCACATCCCAAAGAAAGCCCGCCCGCATCAACACCGCGACTTGGTCGACACCGAAGCCGAGGCGTTCGCACCGTGCGCACCACGCCCGGAACCCTTCGTCGCCCGTCTTGCTGGGAGCAAGGTGCTCCAGCGCTGCCCCCGTCCCCCACACTTCCCTCGCGGCGGCGGTGTATCGGTCCACGGCGTCCGCGGAAAGGCCCCAGGGGTAGTCGTCCTCCCGCATGTAGTGGGCCCAGGTGTCGATGAGGACCAGCGCCGTGACCCGCTCGGGATGGGTAGCTCCGTAAAGGATTGCGGTCGGACCGCCATAGTTCGCTCCGACGAGCACCGCCCGCTCACACCCGACGGCGTCGAGCACCGCTGTGAGGTCGGCTTCGACTATCGCGTCGACAAAAACGTCCTGGAAGTCGCCGCCTGAGGCTCCCATGCCCCTGCCGTCCCACTGCACCGTCCGGCTGAAGCTACCAAGGCGCTTCGTAAAGCGGACGAAACTGGGCTCATCCCACAACAGGTCAATCGGGATGGTCGATGCCGGGGGGAACACGAGGTCCAATGGGCCGTCGCCGGTGACCTGGTAGGCGATGCTCACCCCGTCGGGTGTCGTGGCATACCTCGTGACCGGTCGCTCGTCCACATCCCCCCCTTCGCGCCGTCAGTCTTGCGCGAGATCCCCAACGGTGCCCGCCGAGCACTCAACTCCGACAACCATCCGGCACTGCCGGATACCGGATGGCCTGCCGTGACACCCGGGCCTATCCCCGAAGTGCCGGTCAGAGACGCGCCATTACACGCACGCCGAATGCCGTAGCCCGAGAGGAGGACCGGCGCGCCAGAACGGCACATTCGTGGACGGCCGCGGAGCGGCGCGTCGAGGCCTCTTCGTCGCGCTGAGGGTGGGCTGCATAAACGAGTCGTACTGTTGGTGTTGGCGTAGCTGAGCTTTGGGGGTGCCGGGTGGCTGATCTATGGATGCGGTTGGGCGGGGGCCGTGGTCACCTTGAAGGGCTGGGGGGTGGGGAATAAGGCGGCGCTCTTGGATCGGTTCGGGCGCCGCGGGCGCAGGGTTCCGGCCGCGGTGATTGTTCTGCATGAAGCCTGAGAGGTCGCTCGGGCGGAGCGTCTGGTCGTCGAGGCCAGCGACGGGCAGGTAACAGTCCGGGACCCGCGCGCACTGCTCGGGTACCTGTCGTTGCCCGATGTCGGGGGTCGTGTCGCGGTGCGTTCGGCGTTCTCGTCGGAGGATGCGACATCGGGGAGCCTTGCCGGCTTCTTCGTCTCGCGGCTTGGCGTGAATGCCGAGTCGCCGGAGGCGATGAGCCAGGCGCTGGGGGAGGTGTGGGCCTCGGCTCGCCGTGTGCCTGGCGTCGTGCGCCGAGACGTCTTGGTCATGGCGATGGTCGATGCCACCCATGCCGGTGTCGCGTTCTTGGAACGCGAGTTCGAGGATGATCTCGTCGAGTACACGCCCGGCCTCGCCGACCGGCTGGTTGCCGGCGAGGTCGCCGGTGAGCGCTTCGCACTCGGCCGTCTCCTGGCCGGTGAACGTGAGATCATCGCGTCACGGGTGCACGGTGTTCCGGAGTCACTCGATCCCCCGCCGTTCGCTCGGCGCCTCGCTCGTTTGTTGCGCGCCGTGCGGCGTCGCCTCGGCGACCGAGATTGGGACGTCGAGTGGGCGGACGACGGAAGACGCTGTTGGCTCGTCCAGGTTCGCTCGATCACCGCCGCGCCGCGTCGGAACGAGGTGTTGAGCGGCGCGAATCTGCGCGAGATGTTCCCGGACGTCCCCTCGCCGTTCACCGTCGATCTCATGGTCCGAACGATGCGCGAGGGCTGGAATACGTGGTACCGCGGCCTCGACCCCACCCTTCCCGAGGGACGCGACCTCGTCGTGGGCCTGTACGGGCGGCTCTGGTTCAACCTGTCGCTGATCGTCGACCACAATCGGCATCTCGGTATCCCGACATCGTTTGTGACCGACGGGGTCGGAGGATGGGCTGGCTTCCGCGTCGGATGGCGACCCTTCCGCGTCGTACGCAAGCTGCCAGTGCTGCTTCGCCACGTGCGCGGACAGCTCCGCGTCGGCCGAACGGTCCAAGACGCGCGCGCGTGCTCGCCACCGCGAGTTCAGTGGAGTCCGCACGGACGTTTAGTGCCTGTGTTGACGCGCTCGAGCAGATTCAAATAATCGGGCTTCCCGCCGCCACGCTGGCCGCTTCGTCTCTCGCTCTTCCCGTCGCGATCCTGCGTCGGGCAGGAACGCTCGACGAACACACCGCCGGGGGGCGCAGCCCTGCGACGCGCATGTACCTCGACCTCGCCGCACTCGGCCGCCAAGCCGCAAGCAACCGCGAGTCCCACGCGGCTCTGGTTTCCGGAACGGTCCCCGACGACGCCGACTTCGCCGCCACCTGGCAGGAGTGGCTCGCGCGCTACGGCCACAGAGGCCAATGGGAAAGCGACATCGCCAGCCCGCGCTTCGCCGAAGAGCCCGGCCCCGTCCTGCAGACGCTCGCCAACGGTGGCTACACCCCAAACGCGGCGCGGCGCCGCAGCATCCGAGGCATGCTCACGCTTCCCGTGTGGTGGCAGTGCCGGCGCGGCATCGCAGCGCGCGAGGGGTTCCGCGACAGCGCAGTGCGCGCATACGCCACGGTTCGCGACCAACTCCTGGCGCTCGCCCAAGACGCCGGCGCGTCCCGTCTCCTCCCCGATCTCGATGCACTGTGGCTCATGTCCTGCGACGAGGTCTGCGCACTCGACCGTGGCCTGGCCCCCTCCCCCACGGAATTCACAGCGCGCCGTTCCGAACGCGCCGTAGCCGCGGCGCTCGACCTCCCGCTGGCCATCCGACGCCACGAAACCCCCAGCAGCGACCCAGATGACCAACACCCGGACCAGGTCTCGGGGATCACCCTCACCGACGGTGACGTGCAAGGCATCGCCTGGGTACTCCGCGAGCCGAGCACAGCATTGCCTTCAGGCCGTACCCCCGATGACACGGTGCTCGTCGCTCGGACGTCTTCACCAGGATGGGTCCCCACCTGGGGCCTCGTCTGCGGAGTCGTCGTCGAGATCGGCGGTGACCTCTCCCACGGCTCCATCATCCTGCGCGAACTCGCCATCCCCGCGATCACCAACGCCCAACGCGCCACCCAGGTCTTCCGGACCGGCGACGGGATCCAGCTCCGTTCGACTCAAGGCATCGCAGAACGCCTCGAGACCCCGCATAACACGTAAGGTCTGGCCGCCCGAGCATCCTGATACATAAGCGCGCTAGGCAACTCGACACGGCGTGCGCCCACACCTGATCGACGGCACCGAACGCGCGCTCACAACGACAGCTATATCGGTGTCTCCTTATCGGACGGCGCGGCGCCAGCCAGAGCTGCCGCCTTGGGCCCTTGGCCTTCGCCTGGCCACACGGTCACGATCAACCACGCCCACTCAAGTACTGCCGAAAGGCTTCCACGCCATCGGGCGTGAACGTCCAGTCTTCAATCCGTTCGACCAACTCGGCTTCGTCCATGAAGGCGCCCCAAGCGATCTCCGTGGCTTGATGATGGATAGGTCCGTCCCATACGACATCGAAGACCGTCGCCCATGACGGCCACGTTGGATCGTCGTAGCGATACTTGAAGAGCGCCCGCGGCTGCGCACCTGAGATGCCCAGCTCTTCCGTGAGTTCTCTGAGTGCACTCTCCTCGTAGGTCTCGCCAGCCTTGACGTGGCCGGCGACCATCATGTCGTACATGTCAGGAAAGACGTCCATTATTGAAGTGCGTCTGTGCACGTAGATCTGCCCAGCCGAGTTCCGAACCACCACACAAGCGAGACGATGCCGCAAACCCTTTACCGGGATCTCTTCGCGAATCGCCCGGCCGATCACGCGGTCGTCCTCGTCAACGACATCGACAACTTCGTCTAAGAACTCAGGACGCTCTTGCATCGTTTTAAGTGTCTCATGACCCTCGCCAAACACCACGACCTAAGCGAGCCGGAGAACGCGGGCTAGCCCACGGCGAGAACTCATTGAGGGCGGGAGTAGGCACACCGAGAGCCCCGCAACAGATGCTCCGCCGTCAGTGAACTCATCGTCGCCGACCATGAGCGTTTCTGCTGGCCGCGCACCGAGACGTGCGCACGCGCGTCGGAAGAGCGTCGGGCCCGAACTTGCCACCTTCCTCGAGAAGTGGACTGGGCTCGGCAGAGGCCTCGCGGGGGAGCGGTGAGCTAAGGGTCGAGCCGCAGACGTGGACCGGGGAGTCGGCGTCGCCTGTCCGGAATGCGAGCTCGGCCTAGACGAGGTGCTAGCGCCGCTAGAAGCCGCCTAGACCGTCGCAGGGTCCGATGTTGAGCCCTGATCCTTGAGGCGTCGGAGCGCGACGGTCGGTCGCTGTAACCGACGGTCATCGCCTCCGGCGGTTGCGAATGAGCAGGTGGCACGATCGCGGGTGAGAGGCCGCGGCATGCCCACGCCTACCGGTACTCCTATCGCCTCGTGAGAGTGCATAGAAGTTGTCATCTTCTATAGGAGATGCGTGCGCGCTCGCCCGAGGACTCGAGGACGGCGTTGGGTCAGGTGGCCAGGTCGTAATGCGAGAGCCGCCCCTGGTATACGACCCAGACGCCGTGTTCATCGGCGACGACCGAGCCCACGAATGGACGACCGGTACGGTCCAGCGTGGGTGCCTGGTACTGGAAGCTCTGGTCGGCCGCGCCGCTTGCGGCGTCGACACGCGTGACCGTGACCGTCAGCGAACCTGTGGTCGCTTGCTGCACCCACACGCCGCTGGGGCCCGCCGACGCGGACTGGATGTGGGCGAGCGGTGTCGTTGCGATGACATTGCCGTTCGCACTGTCCCGTTCGACCACTGCGCTGCCGTCGGTGAGCTTGAACCAGAGCGCACCACCGCTGGTGCCGACGAGCGTCTCCTCCTTCGACGGGACCGCCGCGAGCTGGTTGCCAGCGTCGTCGAAGTGGACCACCTGCGTGGTGCCTCCGAGCTCCTGCGCCCACAGCCCCTGGTCTGTCAGCGCGAGCCCGGCCAGCGTCGCCTTCGTGAGCTGCTGCGATGCGGTCACGGTGGCGGTTGCGGGATCGACGCGGGCAAGGAGTTCCGGTTGGCCCGACTCGGCCACGCCGGCCGCCCAGACCGATCCCTTCCCGGCGACGACGTCGACGACGCAGCGGGTCGGAAGGGCGGCCCGACCCGTGATCGCACCTGAATGCCCATCGACCCTCACCAGCCCACCGCCGGAGGTCGCACCGGTGACGCCACGCTCGTCGCACGTACCGACCCAGACCGCGCCGGCGGCGCCGGCGAGCGCGCCGACCGTACAGCCGTCAACCACGGGGATGACGGGGCCGACGGAATCGGCGTCGACCCGTCCGAGCAGCCCCCGGGGCGCGTTCGGGTCGCTGTTCGGGTCGCGCAGGCTCACCCACGTCACGCCGTCGACGGTCACAACATCGAGCGGCACGTACCCGTGCGTGTCGATGGCGCGCGTCCCGGGGATGGGTACCGCCGCGGACGTGGCCTTGCCACCGGGCACGCTCGGCGACGCCGAACCACCAGGGCCTCGGCACCCGGGCGGGTTGGTCGGCAGTGCGGCTTGCGAGCGGCCGGCCCGCACGTGTGTCGCAGCGTCGCGGCCGCCCGGCTCGCGCACGAGCACCACCACGGTCCCGGCCAGCAGCACCACGGCCGCGGCGCCGAGCACGAAGAACACGCGAGTCAAGCGGCGTGCCATCAGCCGAAGCCCGGTACGCCACTCGGGAACGTGACACGGCTGAACCGGAGCAGACGCGAACACCCCGACTGAACACCGACACAGTTCCCCGCCCAGGCGTGGTACACGATCTGCAACCCTCCGCTAACGTCGAGGAAGAACTCCGCGCCCCCGGGTCCCGCGCCGTTCGGCCCGGTGGCCATGATCGGGCGGGTTTGCGGCTTCGTGCACGAACCCGAGGGCGCCGAACAGCGCGCGTATCCGATCGCGTAATTGGCGCTGTTGTAGTCGTTGCCCGAATAGAAGAGATACCAGCTTCCACCGGACAGCGTCATGCTCGGCGCCTCGACCACCGTGTTGAACGGTGACGCTCCGCTCTCCCATCCCTGATCCACGGTGATGAGCGCGGTAGGCGAGCTGTTGGACTGCACGTGCAGCCCGTCGGAGGCCAGCGGCTGCGACCAGATCTGCACGGGCGCGCCGCAGCAATTGCCGTCGTTCTTCCACACGAGCCAGGGACGATTGCTATCAGTCGTGTCGATGAACACTGACGGGTCAATCGAACCGCCGATCGACGTCTGACAGACGATCGGCGACTCGTCCTGGACCAGCGGAATGCTTTGGAGCGGCGTGTACTTGCCCTGCGGCGTCGACGAGGTCGCCACGCCGATGCATTGGTTGCCCGATGCTGCGTGAGGAGCGACGTAGTACATGACATACGTGTTCCCGAACTTGTGCACGCTCGGCGCCCACACATGACCGATCGGCGGGTTCTGCCCGGACCATTGCGGGAGCCGGGCGAGTGCGTCGTCGTACGGGTAGTTGCCCGGATTCGGTGCGGGCGACCACCCGTCGAGCTGCGTCGCGCTGATCGTGGGGATCGCGATCAGCTTTACGTTTGTCGAGAACGCGCGGTACGTGGGGTTGTCACCGGTGAGCACGAACGGGTCCGGGAAATCACCGCTGTAGGCAGGTGCTGCAGGGCCGGCTGGAGCAGGAGGAGGAGGAGAAGTAGTAGTGGGAGGAGAAGTAGTAGTGGGAGGAGAAGGAGGAGGCGGCGGCGGGCCAAAGCACCCTGCCGTGGCCAGCAATCCGGCCACGAGGACGAGCAAGGTGCGACGCGCCACGTGTTCCTGCCCCTGCTAGCAACGAACCAGGGCAAGCTACACCTGATTGGTCGAAACGCCAATCACCGAAGACGTCGCCCTGCTCATGGGATCACGTGCACCGAACGACACTGCTCGAGCTGATCATTGGGGCGCGGAACGGCACATCTGGAGCTCTTTTGGACTGGCGTTCTGGGGTGGTCCGTCGCTGTCGTCGGTTGTGACTGCGGGAAGCGCGGTTGTTGTCCGGCTCTATGGCAGCGTGAGGTCGAATGGGTTTTCTACGCGACCGGGTTGGTTGGTGCTGGTGTCCACGGCCAGCCGGCCGTTGATTCGGAAGGTCAGGGTCGCTCCGTGTTTGCATCCGGCGACCGAGTCGGGCCCGACGACGTCCAGGCTGAACCCGGAGAACGTGCCTGTGCGCCGCACTGTGGCGAGTCCGCAGCGCGTGTTGCCTACGTCAGCTTCGATTCGTGTACCTCCCGGCAACTGGTGGCCGTCTCGTTTGAAGACTTCACCGGCGAACTCGGCTTTCGGTGGTGCGGCGCCGTCGGGGGTTGCGGTGGAGAAGCTGGTGTCGAAGTCCGTGGTTCTTCCGTGTTTGGGCCATGGCACTGCGTCGCGGCTGGAGAGGATTTGGTTCTGGGCAGACGTCCACAGCAGGATCTGCGCACCGTGTGCACCGCAGCCGCTCGCTTCGGCGTCGGCTAGCACGGTGATCTCGTAACGGCCGTTGTTGACCGACGACAGCGTGTATTGACAGGGCGTGATCAGACCGTCTCGCAGGACAATCGCGCCGAGGAATCTCGCGTCGAACGGCGCACCGTTCAAGGTGACTGTGCCGCGCACGACGACGCGCTTGCGGGCGCCCGGGACAGCGTTCGCCTGGCGTGTTCCTGGGCGCGGGCTGAGCTCAAATGTTCGATCCAGCCTTCTAAGGTCGCGCGCCAAGACGTTGGTTCCCGCCGGCTTGGCGCCGTGCTCTACCCAGCGGACGAGTGACGCGAGGTTGGCCTCCCATTCCGGGCTTGTGAGCCCGCAGTGGCTCGGGTCGCGCACGACGCGCTGCACGAGGAGGCCCTCCTTGCCAGCCGCGTCAACGCGTCGCTGGAGGATCCGCGCTTGCTCGATCGGGACCTGGCCGTCGCCCGTCGTGTGGAGCGTCAGGACGGGCATCTGGAGGTTCCCCGTGGTTTCGTTGCCTTCGACGAAGCCGCGCAGCAGCTGGTCGTTGGTCCCGAGGCGAATGACCGCGCGATTGAACTGCTGGCTCGTGACGGTGCTGAGTGGGCCGAGCCGGTATGTCGTGTCGCGGTTCGGCGCGAGCTGTGCCGCGACCAGCAACTCCGCGCGGTGCCAGTTGGTGTCCTCTTCCAGACCGAAGCCCTCGCGATCGAACGAGCGCGGCCCGCCCGTCAGGTCGACCATGATCTTCACGAACTGGTCGTGAAGCGCCGGATCTCGGAGCGCCGGAAGGATTCGGTCGCGGATGAGCGCGCCGACGTCGCTGCTGGCGTCGAACTCGGCCTGTGTGACGCCGGCGGCATAGGCGCCTGCAACGAAGAAGTCGGCCTCGCCTATCACACCGGGCGTCTGCCCGGCACTGCCGCACAGGGCCAACGCGCCGTCGAAGCGGTCCGCGTACCGCTCAGCGGCAATGTGGCTCGCCAAGCCACCCATCGATATGCCTGTGACGTAGGTCCGGGTCGGCCGGCCGTACTTGCGAGCGAAGTAATCCCAGAGCGCCGCGGTTTCATCAGCAGCTCGTCCAGGGATGAGCGACGTGCTGCTGAAGCTCGACGCACCCCACGCGAAGCCCTGGCCGATGAGGTACCTGCGGATGTGCGGCGGCGAAACGCCTGCTCGGGGCCTGAGCTCCTCGTAACCGTGCATGAACAGCACGAGTCGCCCGTTCCAGTGGGACGGCACCTCGATCCGGTACACGGTGCCGCCTAGGCGCCCGTAGTCAGCCCGCGCTCTGGGCAACGCGTCGAACGCAGGGTCGGCCAGCGTCACCCCCTCCGGTTCCGAGCGGATCTCGACTGGAGGCGGAAGGGGGCGATCCCGTGACGTTGCTGCCGCGAGGTTCAGCGCACGCGCCTGAGGGGATCCGTCGGCGGCGATGCGACCTGGTGCCGCTCCCAGGAGCGCTACCAGCGCGACAACCGCGAGTCCCGCCGCGCGGCTCATGCCAGAAGGGCCCCCTGTCGACGCGGGTGCTTCATCGGGTGCTGGTCGGGCGCTGCTCACAGGGACTCCGGCGGTGCGTCCGGGCGCTGAAAGAAGAGGAAGGTCCGCTTCAGTGCCTCGAGGTAGTCGCTCGCTGGACGCTGCCCACGCGGCACCAATCGCTGCAACGCGACGCCCGTCATCAGCGCGAACGCGAAGTCTCGCCCGATCTCGAAGAGCACCGGATCCGCGCCGACCTCGGCGGGGAACATCTCCAGGAACATCGCCCGGCTCTCGACCGTGAAGCGCTGGTCCATCGCCGCCACCGCGCCCGCAAGCTCCGGGTTGGTCCTCGCCGCGATCCACAGCTCGACCCACGCCGCGAAAGCCGGTCCCTGGAACATCGACCACAAGAGATCGATCGCGGCATCGAGACGATCCGCGCCCGCATCGACTGTCGCGAACGTCTCGCGAAACTCCTTCACGCGCCGTTCGAGCAGGTGCTCCACCGCGGCAGTCAAGAGCTGCGCCTTGGTCGGGAAGTGGTGCAACTGGGCGCCGCGTGAGACGCCCGCACGCCGGGCGATCTCGATCGTGGTCGTCGCCGCATAACCCCGCTCAACCAGGCTCTCGAGCGCAGCGTCGAGCAATGCCCCCCTCGTAGCCAGACTCCGCGTCTGGACCCGCCGACCCCCGGACACTCGCATCGCCACGCGCTCGTTCTAAGCCGCTAGAACCAATCAGTCAAGCCTGATTGTTTTTCTCAAGAACGTGCCACCGACCGCAGAAGCCGCCGAATCTTGCGCGTCTGAACAACGAAAGCCGCGCCCGAACGACGGCAGCGACCTCCGGTCAGCGCGCACCGAACGAATTCCTCTTTGTTGTCAAGCTCCCTTCGTGTTTGGGGCTCGGGTGCGCGACGGCGTCGCCGTTCACGTGGCGAGGCGGCGGGCTCTAGCGTTGGTGCGGGCCCGGGAGTGGCTGATCCGAAGAGTCGGCCGTCGGGGTGTAGAGCCGGTCACGCTGGATTGAAGAGTCGTCCCCGGTTGCCCTCCCGGGCCTGTCAGTGCGCGGGTGTCGATGAGGAGTTGTCGGTAGACGGCGTCGGCGATGCGGCGCTTGAGGGCACGCACGGCTTCTTTCTTGGTCTTGCCTTCGGTGACCTTGCGTTCGAAGAACGCGCGGCCGGGCGAGTGCGGGAAGCGGATCTGGGTGATCGCGGCGATGTGGAGGGCGTGGTTCAGCTGTCGGTTCCCGCGTCGCGAGAGGCGGTGGGTGACCCGACCGCCTGAAGACACCTCGATGGGGGCGGCGCCGGTGTAGGCGGCGAAGTGATCACGATTGCGGAAGCGGGCGACGTCGCCGGTGTAGCCGATGACCATGGCCGCGACGACCGGTCCGACTCCGAAGAGTTCGGTGAGCGACGTGCCCGACGCGGCGATGGCTTCGGCGATGCGCCGCTTGGAGACCCGCATCTGGCTGTCGAGACGGCGAAGGTCGTCGAGGTGCTCGAGCGCGAGCGCATGGCGGGCCACTTCGACTGGGCTTTGGGGCTCCACTTCGCCGAGCGTGCGCTCGGCGCTGGAGGCGTTGATTTCGTTGGCGATCCCGCCGGGCACGAGCTCGGCCAGCAGGGCATGCAGCCGGCACGCGGTCTTGTTCCGAGCTCGCCCCAGATCGTTGTTGCGTTTCGCCAACAGCCGCAGCACCCCGCGATGGTCGGCGCGTGCAACCGAGGCGAGGCGCGGCGCTCGCAGCGCCGCGACCGCCACGGAGTGTGCGTCGTTGGGATCGTTCTTGTTCGACCGTCCCGTGCCCAACACCCGCACCCGCGCCGCCAGCGTCGCCGGCACGTCCAACACCCGCTCGCCGGCGTTGAGGAGCTGTTGGGCCAGCAGGTAGCCGAGCCCGCCGGCCGACTCGATCGCCCAGGTGCGCTCGTCGAAGCGCGCCGCCCACTCCAACAGCTGATCGACTTGGCGGCGCGTCGCTCGCACCATCACCCTGGCGAGCCGCGCCTCGTCACCGCCGATGGCCACCGCGGTATGGGAACCCTTGTGCGGGTCGACGCCGATGATGACGCTCATGTGATCCTCCGTGATCGTTTCGTCGAGACCGCGGTGGGCACTCCTGATTTCGGATCGTCGTGCTCTCGCACCTCTTTCGAGCCACACCCCGGTGAGATCCCCGCGGTCGGCAACTCGTTAGAAAGCCAGACGGCAAAGCCGACGGCAGGCACATAGAGAGCCAACCGACCAGGGACCCCAGACGCTACGGAAGACCGCAACGCCCTCGCGAAACAATCAGGCACATCTGGAGCGGCCCGCCTAAGGCCACGCCCCAGCCATCGCGCACCGCAATTTCCGGAGAGCCGCGGCGCGGTCGCGGATCAGGCCCGCGCATGGCCCAATTGGAAGCCCGCCCCACAACCACAACGGTGCCTTCGGGGTTCCGACGCCTCGGGGCGGCATGGACGCCCCAGTATCCCCCCGGATCGTCGCTCGCGAGGAAAGGGGCGAATTGCTCACGTTTGAGGCATCACAGCGCCATTCTCCGCTCAAGGTGTGTCGGCTACCTGCCGATGGGACTGTGATCGA
>JALZAA010000073.1 GCA_030948625.1 Actinomycetota bacterium | reverse complement strand
TTCCCGCATCCTGTTCGCCGACCACGCGTTCCACGGACTGACCACCGGCGCCTTAGCGCTCAACGGAGGACGTGAGTTCCGAAACGGGTTCGGCGACCTGCTCCCGGGTTGCGAGAGCATCGCCTTCGGCGACCTCGACGCGCTAGGTCGCGAACTGAAAGCCGGCGATGTCGCGGCGTTCGTCGTCGAGCCGATCCAGGGGAAAGGCGTGTTCGTCGCGCCCGATGGCTATCTCCGAGACGCCGCCGAAGTGTGTCACCAGTTCGGCGCGCTCCTCGCGATCGACGAAGTGCAGACCGGGATCGGGCGAACCGGCTCGTTCTTCGCCTTCGAGCAGTGGAGCGTCGAACCCGACCTCGTGACAGTCGCCAAGGCTCTGTCGGGTGGATACGTCCCCGTCGGCGCCGTCATCGCCAAGGCGCACGTCGTCGAGCGAGTCTTCGACACCATGGACCGAGCTCTCGTGCACAGCACGACGTTCGGCCAGAACGTCCTGGCGATGACCGCGGGCCTCGCGACCCTCCACACCGTCGACGCCGAGCGCATCGTCGAACGCGCCGCACAGACAGGGTCCAGGCTGCTTTCGCGCCTCAAGGAGCTCGAGGGCCGCCACGAAGTCGTCCACGAGGTCAGGGGCCGCGGTCTCATGATCGGCATCGAGTTCCGACGGCCGCGTTCGCGCCGGCTGCGTGCGCAATGGTCGATTTTGGAGACGATGCGCGCCGGACTCTTCACACAGCTGGTCGTGGTTCCGCTCTTCCGGGACCATCGAATCCTGACCCAGGTTGCAGGCGACAACCTGAACATCCTCAAGATCCTGCCGCCACTCATCGTCACCGACGAACAAGCGGATACCTTCGTCGAAGCAGTCGATGCCGTCCTGACCAAGCTCGAGCGGTCGCTCGGGCTGCTCTTCGGCGTCGGTCGCTCCCTCGCTATACCGGCCATCAGAAAAGGCCGCTAGCGCATGGCTAGGAGGCCATCTCTTTGTGGTGCTCGCGGGCTTGAGATCGCGATATCCCATTCCGGCTGACGCCCAACAGTCTTCGAGAACCGGAAGTCAGGTAGAGATGTCGAGAGGGGCAGTTGTCTGCCCGTGCCGACCCGGGAGCAGGGCCCCGATGATCGCGACAACTCCGCCGGTGCTGCTGCGAACGGGCCGATTCGATGATGTCTCTGACCTGCAGCGCGAGGTGGGCGGTGCGGTTCAGCTCGTGGACGGCGAGGCGAAGTTGATACACGAACAGGCCGGCGACGACGACACTGACCACGCCAAGCACGATCGCCGGGACTCTGCCGTGGGGAAGGATTGCTCCGATGGCGCCGAGGACGCCGATGAGGAGCATGACGACGCCGAGAGCCACGCCACCGGCCGTTGCGTGACGGTCGAGGAGGAACTTCGCGGGCGTGTCGTAGCCACTCTGGTGAGGGATTTGCGACCCGGTGAGCCACGTAAGCCATCCCGAGACGGCAGTCAGTGCCGCGCCGAGCAGGCCGATCAATGCTGCGGGCCCGAAGGTCACGAGCGGACCCCGCCGCCGTCGGGTAGAACCGGATGGGGAGATTGCAGGATCAGGCGCCACCACGACCGCCTCCTTGATCCGGCAATCCTGACTCCTCGAGCGTTTGGATGCGACCAGTGGCGTCGGATCCTGTCGTGAGGTGATCGCCCCGAGCCCGCGCACCCTTCGTCGTAATCGACGCCGTCATCCCAACATCACGCCGGTTTCTCAGGCATTCGTTCTGCCGAACCAATTTCTCTACGGCGCCGGCGATAGCTGGCGGCGTAAGCGGTTCCCCCGCGACTGGTCGTCTGGGAGCACAGGCATGCCGAACGACCGCAGATTGTCGAGCCAAGTCCGCACCGATCGGCACCTCGGGCGCGCCCGTGACCGATCGCTGTTCCGAACGGGTTGAAGAGTATTCGTCGGCCGTCGTCATGCGCTGAGATCGCGCGCAAGGCAATACCAGAGCGCCGACGATCTGTGCGCGCGCTACGGAAGGGTCACTGCTGAGACGGCCGGGTGAACCGAAGTAGGACCTTGTCCTGCCCGTAGTAGTCGAGCCAGTCCATCAGGCCGCGCCGATGCTCATGTCCGCCTCGTCGTGCCGTGACGGGAACGAACCGCACCTTGAGCCT